>DAIDBB010000564.1 GCA_027310325.1 bacterium
GGTCATTATGGGAAAGCCCGGGCCGCACCCGGTTAGGGCCAGAAGCCCGAAGATTACCGGCAATGCGCGGAGATGCCTTTTAAGCATGGGGTCCTTTGTCGTTGTTATAGGGTTATTCAAGGGGCGCGCGAAGCGCGCCCCTTGAGCCTCAGTTCATGATCTTGAACTCGGCGCGCCTGTTCTTGGCCCAAGCCTCCTCGGTGTGGGCCTTGTCGACCGGGTTCTCGAACCCGTAGCTTATGGTCGTAAGGCGCGCGCCGGTTACGCCAACGTCCTCGAGATACTTCTTTACGCTCCTTGCCCTCTTGTCCCCGAGGGCGAGGTTGTACTCGGCCTCGCCGCGCTCGTCGGTGTACCCTTCGATCCGCACCTTGACGCCGGAGTTGGCCCTCAGCCACTTCGCGTCGGTATCGAGGACCTTCTTGTCCTCGTCCCTTATGTTGTACTTGTCAAAGTCGAAATGCACCGGGTAGAGGCTGCCTTCCTTTTCAGCCTCCTTCGTCAGCCCCTCGGCGCCCGGGATGGAGGCATATTTGCCCCCTTCCTTCACTTCAGAGCCCTGAAGGTTCTGCTGGCTCATCGATTCGCCGGCCGGTTTCGCCTCGGGCACCGCCTCGGCCTTCTTTTCCGCCGGGGGCGCCTGCTCGCCCATCTCCTCTTTTACCAGCTTATGAGTGCATCCGGCCGCCAGCATGACGCTAAGGACCGCCGGAAGCAAGAACCTTAGATTCCTTTTCATCGTACCCCCTCCATCGGTTTTATTGTTTTGAAGCGAACAAAAAAACGCTCCTGGAAAACTACTTCATGAAAGGCGACCACGCAGGCGAGGTCGCGTTGCCCGGGCCCGTGTCGAGCTTAACGAGGCCCGTGCCGTCGGAAAGCATGATATAGAGCGACGAGACGCCGTTGGGCGCGGAGCTGAAGACTATGAACCTGGAGTCCGGAGACCACGAAGGGCTCCTGTTGTCCCTTTCGAACGTAAGCTGCGTCGCCTGGCCCCCGTCCGCCGGCATCACCCATATGTTGAAAAGGCCGCTATCGGACCTCGCGAACGCTATCGATTTTCCGTCGGGCGACCACGCCGGGGCGGCGTTGTA
>DAIDBB010000005.1 GCA_027310325.1 bacterium
TCCCTATGTACTGGGAACCCTGGCCGGGAAATACGAAGGCTATTTTTCTCATTCCTACCATCTTACGACCGTAGCCCCCCATGTAAGGCCGCCCCCGAAGGAGACAAAGACAACGATATCGCCGTCCTTGACCCTTCCCGCCCTTACGGCCTCGTCAAGCGCAAGTGGGATTGAACCGGCGGACGTATTGCCGTACTTTTCTATGTTTGTGAAGACCCTGTCATCGGGAAGCTTCAGCCGTTCCTTTGTGGCGTTAATTATCCTTATATTCGCCTGATGGGGTATGAGGAGAGCTATGTCCTCGGTCGCCAGCCCGGCGTCTTCGATAATGTCCGTTATCGCCTTGCCCATCGTCCTTACGGCAAGCTTGAAGGTCTCGTTGCCGTTCATCTTGACGTAATAATCATTGGCGGCCTTTTCTTCGAAGTGGCTCGGCTGTATCGAGCCTGGGGCGTAAAGCATCTCCCAGTGCCGGCCGTCCGAGTGGATGACGCTTGAAAGCACCCCCCTCTCCCCTTCCCCAGCCGAAAGCACGACCGCCCCGGCGCCGTCGCCGAAAAGCACGCATGTGCTCCTGTCCTTCCAGTCGATGATCCTTGAGAACTGGTCCACGCCTATGACGAGGGCCTTTTTTGCGGCCCCGGCCTTTATGTATTTGTCCGCCGCGTCAAGGGCATACAAAAAACCCGAACAGGCCGCTGAGACGTCGAATGCGGCGGCCCCGCTCTTTATGCCGAGTTGGGATTGGACAAGACAGGCGGTAGAGGGGAATATCATTTCGGGGGTAACTGTGCCGACAACGACAAGGTCTATCTCCTTCGCAGAAATATCCGCCGACTTAAGCGCGTTCCTGGCCGCCTTTACGGCCATGACAACGGTGGTCTCGCCTACGGAGACCCTCCGCTCCTTTATGCCTGTCCTTGATGATATCCAGCTATCTGAGGTATCGACTATGCGTTCAAGGTCCTGGTTGGTTACCACTTTCCTGGGCACGCATGAGCCGGTGCCCGATATGCGGGATCTGAGCGCCATTATCCCCCCGAAGCCGCGCCGTGCGCGCGTCCGGCCCTGCCAAGATCGCCGTTTTTTTCTATCTCTTCCATCACGTGGCTGTTGACCCTGTCTCTGGAGAACTCGTATGCCCTCAAGATAGCGTTCTTAATGGCTTTGGGGGTGGAACTGCCGTGGCTTATGATGCATATGCCCTCGACGCCCAGAAGGGGCGCGCCGCCGTATTCTGAATAATCGAGCTTTTTTTTGAGTTTCTGGAATGCGCCTTTTGAAAGGAGGTATCCGATTTTAGATGGGGCGCTGGCCATTATCTCCTGCTTGAGCATGGAGCTTATAGCATCGACAAGGCCCTCGCTCAACTTAAGAACGACGTTACCTACGAAACCGTCAGTTACCACCACGTCGACATCGCCGCGGAAGATGTCCCTGCCTTCGATGTAACCGATGTAATTAAGGGAGGTCTTTTTTATGATGGCATGTGTCTCGCGGGTGAGCTCATTTCCCTTGCCCTCTTCCTCGCCGTTTGAAAGAAGCCCTACCCTGGGGTGGTCTTTCTTCAGGGTATATCTTGCGTAGACTTCGCCCATGATGGCGAACTGGGCGAGGTGTCCGGGTTTGCAGTCGACGTTGCCTCCCACGTCGAGGAGCACGGCCGGCCCCTTCATCGTCGGGACGCACACAGCTATCGCGGGCCTGTCGACGCCCTTCAGCTTCTTAAAGAGGAATATCCCGGCTGCCATGGCGGCCCCGGAATTCCCGGCGCTCACGACCGCGCTGGCCTCGCCGTTCTTAACGAGGTCGAAACAGACCCTGAGGGAAGAGTCCTTTTTTTTCCTTACGGCCTGCGTAGGCGACTCGTCCATCCCAACGACCTCGGAGGCGTGCCTTATGGAGATATTTGCCGCACCGGCATCGTGCTTCTTCAGTTCGGCCTCGACCCTCTCCCGGTCGCCCACAAGAATAATAGGGATATTTAGTTCGCGCGCCGCCTTAACAGCCCCCTCGACTACAGCCCCAGGGGCGTAATCGCCGCCCATCGCGTCTACTGCTATTTTCATAAGGAATTTTAGCCGGTATTAAGCCTGGCAACCGGGGTCACGGCACAATACGGCCCGCGCCGGCGCCGATATTATCGGTTTAGAGTTTAAAAGGCTGCCAACGGATCCTTAAGCCTTAAAGAAAAGCTTATATGCCTTCATCCTTCTTAATAACAGCCCTGCCCCTGTAAGTCCCGCAGTTCGGGCAGACATAATGGGGACGCTTTGGCTCTCCGCACTGGGGGCACGTAGAGACCGCCGGCTTGGTAAGGGCGTCGTGGCTTCTCCTTTGCATCCTTTTGCACCTTGAATGTCGCTTCTTTGGATTCGGCATCTTCTATAACCTCACTTTTTTAGGTCTTTATAATCAAACAATCGACAGGCCCGGGGGCCGTTAATCAGCTTATTTTACCTTAAAATCCTTAAGCTTTGCAAACCTCGCGTCGACTTTGGTCTCCGAGGTGCATTTGCAAGTCCCAAGGTTAAGGTCCGCGCCGCACCTGGGACAAAGGCCCAGGCAGTCCTCCTTGCAGAGCTCCTGCATGGGCATTTCAAGGGCCAGCTGCGCCAGAAGTATCTCGTTCGTATCGAGCTCCGGCCCCTCGAAATACTGAATGTCCATATCCGCGGCCCTAAGCTCGACCTCCCGACCAGCCTCCTTGCCGCTTACGTAGAATACCGAAAAATCCGCCCGCACGTCATGCACGAATTCTTTAAGGCACCTGCTGCAACTGGCGCGGACCCTGGTATTTATGTCCCCGGCTATATAGACGTTTCGGTCGGCCTTCGTAAGGTTCAGGTGCGCCGATACGGGGGTTATGAACGAAAAATCCAACTTGCCTGCAGACAGGGCCTCTATATCTTTCCCGTCCGCCGAAAGGTCAAGCGTTAGTCCGGTTTCAGGGATATCTTCCACTAATATCTTCATATTCCTGCAATTTCGGTCCAATATAAAGACTTTCTAGTATACAGGAATTAAATAATTATTGTCAATAATATAAATTGGCGGGAATAAGCGTCATAAACCCCTTGACTACGAGGTTACTTTCGCTATAAATTATTAAGTCTCGCTTGAACGTGGTCGCTCGCCTACTGGGGGATCGTCTAGCGGCAGGACAACGGGCTCTGAACTCGTTTACCTAGGTTCGAATCCTAGTCCCCCAGCCATTTTTCT
>DAIDBB010000032.1 GCA_027310325.1 bacterium
CCCCTATCTCGAATCGGCGGTCCCGGAAAGCTCGCTTTCCGCGAACCTCTCGTATTCGTCGGTATACCTCGTAAGGAGCTCCGCCGGGTGGAGCTTCGGCCTCGATATGGAGATAACGGAGCTTTCAATCCGCGCCAAAAAAAGCTTCGGCGACTCTCTTGAAGTGGGCCTCGACGTGCCCGTGCTCGTCTTCGACTCCGGCGTCATGGACGGCTTTCTTTCGGCCTACCACAGGACGTTCGGGTTCCCGGACTACGGCAGGTCGGCCCGTCCGCAGAATAGCTTCCTTTTTGCGGTAAAAAGGAATGGCGCTACCGTTATCGAAGGCGAGGACGGGATACCGGGCCTCGGGGACATCCGTCTTACGGCGAAAAAGACGGTCGTTACAGGCGACCCGGCTGTAAGCGTCCTCGCCAGCCTCGATCTGCCGACCGGAGACGCGAAGCGCGGGTTCGGAAACGGCTCCTGGGGCGGGGGCGTAACTCTACTCCTCGATAAGGAGATAACGGGGTGGCTGAAGAGCTACTGGAACCTGGGCCTCGTCTACCCCGGAGACCTCCGGGGCTTCGAGACGGTAAAGACGCACGGCTACGTCTGGGGCGGGGCGGCCTTAGAGGCCGGGATCAAAAAGGGGTTTAGCGCTCTCGCGCAACTCTACTACGAGAGGGTCCCCTTGCCGAAAACAGGGATAGGCTCTATCGACAGGAACGCGGTCCTTTTCGCGGCAGGCGGAAGGTACGCCGCCGGAGCGAACGTCTTCGAGCTTTCTTTTACGGAAGACCCGTCGACCTCCTTTGCCCCGGACGTCTCGTTCACTTTTTCGTACAAGAGGAAGTTTTAGACAAAAAAAAGGGCCGCGCATACCGAGGCCCTTTTTTTTAACCCGTTGCGCGTAGCCTGCCGCGCAGCCCGTTGCCATGCCCCGGCGGATGGCCATATGCTCCACGGCCAGGAGGACCGCGGCGCTGGTCCCGCCGGAACGCACTATATTATTTTTCAGTCTCCTGTAAAGGCAAAATTAGAGCGTAATCTTCGCGATCCGGCGGATTTCCTGGTATAATCATGGAAAGGACAATATGGAAGGAGGATATTTATGTTGACCAACGGGCCTTCCCTGAACGGGTCCACGGCATACGCCTGCCTTAGGAGAGCCGGGGTCCTGGCCGCGCTTCTTTTCCTTATCGTATCCTGCAGCTACGGGGTCCAGTTCGCGGACACCGAAGGCCGTTACATCTACGGCGACTACAGCCCCATGAGAAGAAACATTTCGGTGATACTGCCGTCCGGCGAGAGTTTCTCCGGGGGGTACTATCCCCTCGACCGGGCCGAGCTCAACGCAAGGGATGGTTCTCTCTTCGTCCGTACCGACGTCTCGACGTACCTGGGGCTTACGGCCCCTGCCGAGGGCTGGCATGACCTCCACGCGTTCCTTAAAGGGGACCGCGGCACGGCCATGGAGATCATCTTCAGGTATAACGGAGCGCAACCGGCCGGCTACGGGGTGGCGCGCACGGACAAGGGGGATGAATACAGGGTGGCGCTCGGCGTAGGCGTCCGGACGCCCTCAGAGGCCCCCGCGCCCATGAGGAGGCCCCCGGGATATTATCAGTAGGACCGAAGGCAAAACGGTCCGCGCGGGCCGGTAATCCATTACGCCGATAGCGCCGGCTTTGCGTCCGCCCGCCGCACGGCGTCACATCGCCTTTTCCGTCTGGACGATTATCTCGGTTGCCGTGGCCTTGTCCTTTACGAGGATGGACTTGACGGCGTCCACGCTTATCCTGGTCACGGTCGGGGTTATCTTTTCGAGCTCTATGGTTATGGTGAGCTTCTCCGTCTCCGCCGATACCTTCACGACGCCGTTAGAGGCCTCGCGCTTCTTCTCCCTTATGTCCATTTTTTTAAGGGCCTTTCTGAGGGCCGCCTCGACGTCGGCCTCGGGACGGCTTATGGTCTTGTAGGCGACGTTCGTAAGGGTGTAGCCTATGCCGGCGGCGCTCCCGCTTACCGCAACGGGCACCGCGAGCGGCGTAAGGGCGCAGGCCGAAAGCTGGAGGGCAAGTAGAGTAAGGAGCGATTTTTTAAGGAGATTTTTCAAGCGGGCCCCATGCGGAACGGCGAGATTTTATTGAGATTATAGCAGAAGTTCCGGTTCGCCCCCCTTGTGGTCGGCGGTCCATTACGGCGGCAGGGTCCGCGTCGCATTCGTCCGCCGCACGGCGCGTGCGCGCGGCAGAGTCAAAATCATACGCGCGGGCTGGCAGTCCATTACGATGATAGGGTCCGCGTCGCATTCGCCCGCCGCACGGCGCGGTCTTCTATTTTTTTCCGTCGAGGTGGAACCTGTGGAGGAACCGGTGGAGTATCGGGGCGAAGAGTATGCCCGCGACCATTATGAAGATGAGTCCGGCGAAGAGCGCGTAGAAGCCGGCAAAGAGCTTGCCCGCGGCGGTGCGTAGCTCGTTGACCGGGCCCATGCCGCCGAGGATCATCGCGGCGTTTAAAAAAGAGTCGAGCCACGTAAACACCTCCGTCAGATGGTATCCCAACATGCCCGCGCCGAGGGCGACGGAGACGACGACCGAGGCGGCGGCAAAGCTCCGCAGGAGGCGGATAAGAAATACGCCCAGTGGGACGACAGGCTCGCTTCTGTGCTCGAAACGGAATACCCGCGGTCTTTTCATACGGGGCGGATTATATAACGATTCCGCCGGGGTGTAAACCGGTAAGTTGTCCGGGTCTAAAGGGGCCAACGGGTTAGCGCCTTCCTGTCAAGGCAGGCCGCAACATTAAACGTCCGGTAAGGGAATACTCATAAATTTTCAGGTCCCGGCGGCTTTTTATCCTGCCGTGTATTGACAGGGGACCGGGTCGCTGATAATATATCATAGCTAAAAAAATTACGTTCCATCCTTTCAAAAAATGATCCTTCTTAAGGTGCTGATACTTGCCGTCATACAGGGCGTCGCCGAGCTGCTGCCGGTCTCGAGCTCCGCGCACGTCATAGTGGCGGAGAAGCTCATGGGCCTCGACCCGACAAGGCCCGAGATGACGCTCCTGCTCGTCATGCTCCACACCGGGACCATGTTCGCCGTCATATTCTATTTCTGGAGCTCGTGGCGGGATAGCTTCTTCGCCTCGCGCCGGGTCTTCGCCCGGTCGCTCCTTTTCATCTTCTCGGCCACGCTCATTACCGGGGCCGTCGGGGTGGCGCTGAAGACGCTCATAGAAAAGGTATATTTCAGGCACGTCCCGCACGCGGAGATAGAGATGCTTTTCGGAAACCTCGGCCTCATCGCCGCGGCCCTCTTCGCCGCCGGCCTCTTTACGGTCTGGGCCGGCAGGGGCAACCGCTCAAGGTGGAGGGGGTCGGACCTGGGCCTCAGGGAATCGTCGATCATCGGGGCCGTCCAGGGCCTCTCCCTTCCGTTCAGGGGGTTCTCGCGCTCCGGGGCGACGATATCAACGGGGCTTGTCCTAGGGGCCTCGAAGAAAAGGGTCGAGGAGTTCAGCTTCGCCCTCGCCGTCGTCCTCACGCCGCCGATAATACTCAGAGAGGTAATGCGCCTTTTGAAGGCCCGCGCCGCCGCAGGGCCCCAGGGAGGGAGCCTCCTTGTGCTCTTCTTCCCGAGCGTCATCGGGATGTTCTTGAGCTTCGGGGCCGGGATACTGGCGCTAACGTGGCTTTCAAGCTGGCTTGAAAAGGGCCGCTGGCAGGTCTTCGGCTTCTACTGCATCTTCGCCGCCGTCTTCGTCTTTCTCCTCTACAGGGCCGGGTTCTGATCTCTTCGGGGGAAACTTGTTGAATGGGAGCCCGCCGCAATCCCGCCCTTTCAAGGGCGGGTCAAGGCGGGCAATACAAATGACAATTCATTACCATGAAGAATCTCCGCCATTTATGGCGGAGTTCTTCAATCCGTCTTCGACGGCTTCAATCGGCAGGGAATGAATCATTTTTATAGCTCGCCTTATCACTTCGTGAGTCGGCGAGCCCCCGAACTGCGGAAAGTTTCCCCCGACCCGTACATCTGAAAAAACTTTAAAACTTTTAGTTCCTGACAAAACCCCCATTTTTTGGGGGTTTTGTCAGGAAGAACTGAAAATTTTTGGAGAGAGTTTGAGAGGACCTTTTTCAAGGCTCCCGAAGATAGGCGCGTAGGGGCCTTCAGCGGAGCGATAAACTTCCCTTTATCCCCTCCCTCGATGGAGGGGATAAAGGGGAGGGTGAAAGGTTGCCAGTAAAGACAGATTGCTTCGTCGCTGCGCTCCTCGCAATGACAGCTCACCCCCACCCTTCCCTCCTCCGTCAAGGGGGAGGGTTTTATAAAAAGGTTCTCTCAAAGGGTCACTTAACCTGGGCGCAGAGGTATTCGAAGAGGAAATATACCCTGTCGGCGGTGGACTTCCACTCGGCGCCGGTTGTGCGGGTCGTCTCTTTCGATTTGTCGGTATAGTGGAAGGTCGTCTCGGCCACCCTGTATTTCCCCGCCTTGCAGTCGATGTTGTAGTAGCTCTCGTAGGCCGCAACGCTCCTGTCCTTTGCCGTGGCGACCGTATTTATCTCTCCCTTCACCCATGCGTTCGTGCTTTCCCTGGTGCGCTCGATGCTGTCCCTGTCGACGTAGACCGTCTGGACCGCGTCCCTGTGGACGGCGAGCCAGTTGGCGGCGTGCGCGCCGCCCCCGAACGCCGCGAGCGAGACGAACGCCGCAAGTCCGGTCGCGGCTCCGCGGCGGATAAGTCCCTTGAACGCTATCATGGTCACTCCTCCTTTGTCCGGTTTTATCTCAGCGTATTTTATTGGTTTTTTCCCTTCAAGGCAAGTTGAACTTCCGGGGGCGCCCGGTAGTATTAATACCAAGATATTAATACTTTGCCATCCGCTCGTAGTAGTCTGAAATCTATCCTTTCGGAGTCTTGTGCGCTCATGGGGGCGGGTCTATACTTGCTCCATATCGGGCTGGGAAAAGATCTTCAATAAAAAAACGGCGCGGGCTTATCGCGTTACGGAGGGCGACAGATGGGCAGAGGCATCGAGATGCGGCAAAAGGCCTTGACGATCGTGGCGGCGAAAGGCACGACGAAGATAATCGAATACGAGGTGGGCGAAACGGACGGCCCCGGGTACATACCCAACTGGTTCATAGGCGTGATCCTCCTTCTGAGGGACGAGATAGAGGAAGACGAGAAGATAGTGGCGCACAACGGCGTCATAAAGATAGTGAAAAAAACGCCTGTCGACAGGTTCCTGGACTGGATAAAGGACCTTAAGCGGGGCTCAGGAGGGGAACTTCACACCTACGGTTCCTCCATGCCTCCTGTAAGAGAAGAGGGGGCGATACCACGCGCCAGTTGACCC
>DAIDBB010000044.1 GCA_027310325.1 bacterium
GCCATAGAGCTCGACCCCTCCAACGGCGCGTATTACAACAACCTCGGCTGGCTTTATATGGAGACCGGAGACCTCAGGAAAGCGGAGGCCAGGGCAAGGGAGGCCGCCGGGAAAGACCCGTCAAAGGCGTACATCTACCTCGACACCCTGGGCGTCATACAGACCAGGGAAGACAATCTTGCAGAGGCCGAAAAGTCCCTTAACGATGCGGCAAGGCTCGCGCCGGCCGGTGAAAAGGAAGGCCTGAGGGAGATATACGGACATCTTCTCGAAGTCTACCGCAAAACCGGAGAAAGCCAGAAGGCCGGTCTTGTCGAGAAAAGGCTTAAAAGTCTTTAACGGGCCGCTCAAAAAGTCCATCTGCGTAGTTGTCGCCGTCGCCCGTCACTGCGGCGTACACAAAAAGTACGCCTCAAACCGCGCCCCCTGACGCCCAGCATATGGAACTTTTTGAGCAGCCTGAACAAATTCCGAGTTTTTCAGCAAGCTAATTAGAATCTCCCTGTGAGAGGTCCTGTTCAATGAGGATAATATACGGGATAAACCCCGTGAAGGAGGCGCTCAAGGCCTCTCCTGAAAGCATAGAGAGGGTCCTCATCTCCAAGGAAAGGGCCTTCGGCACGGGCGATATAATAAAGGCCGCGCAGGCTAAAAATATAGAAGTGAGAAGGCTCCCCCAAAAAGAACTTGCCGCTCTCGCCGGCACACAGAAACACCAGGGGGTGGCGGCTTCGATAATAGGCGAATTCAGGTATAAGGACATCGAAGACCTCATAAGCTCGTGGAAGATTGCCAAAGAGCCGGCCTTTTTTCTTGTCCTCGATTCCATCCAGGACCCGCAGAACCTGGGCTCCCTAATAAGGGCCTCAGTAGCCGCGGGCGTTCACGGCATAATAATCCCCAAAGACCGGGCTTGCGAGGTTACGCCTGCCGTGGTCAAGGCCTCGGCTGGCGCGAGCGAACACGCCCTCATCGCCCGCGAGGTAAACCTTACGAGGGCCGTGGAAAGGCTTAAAGAAGAAGGCGTCTGGGCGGCGGCGATAGAAGCAGGCTGTAAAGACGACATCTATAAGACGGACCTCAAGAGAGACCTCGCTATCGTTGTCGGGAGCGAAGGAAAGGGGATACGGCGGCTCGTCCGGGAAAGCTGCGATTTCTGCGTGTCCATTCCCATGTCCGGCGCCCTCAATTCGTTAAACGCGGCGCAGGCCGGGGCGATCGCCATATTCGAGGCCAGGAGGCAAAGGCTCTACGCGCGATAACGCCGTTTGCGGCTATAATCGGCGTATGGTCCCCCTCTTTCCTGAAGAGGGGATAGGGG
>DAIDBB010000059.1 GCA_027310325.1 bacterium
GGTCATGAACCCGACGACCACTATAGACGCCAGGGACGACTTTTGCGCGTTCATCGTGAGCATAGATGACAGCACGCTTAAGACAAAAAACGGCACCTTCTCCAGAAATATCCTTCCCGCGGTCCAGATATTATTCCTCAATCCGGCTAATCTATCGAGCGGATAATAATCGAGTATCAGAAGTACGATCGGCAAACTTACTGCCATGGGCTTGCTCATGACTGAAAGGGCAAAAAATAAGAGCGCCGATGCGTAACTTCCATATCGTCCTTGAGATGCGTATTTAAGGTAGGAGAGCGCGCTCAGGAGGAAGAAGAACGAGTACAGAACGTCCTTCCTCTCGGATACCCAGGTGACGGATTCAACGTGGATTGGATGGAGGCCGAAGAGAAGGGCGGTTATGAACGAGACCGCAAGGGCCGGCCGCGCCCCATCCGGTTTTGGACCCTCACCGGCCCAATGGGGAGCCGCCGATTCTATGAGTTTAAAGACGAGTAAAGCAACAAGAAAAGTATTGAATGCGTGTAAGATGATATTTGTGAGATGGTAGACAAGGGGGTCAAGGCCCATAAGCCTGTAGTCGAGCGCATACGATATTATCGTAAGCGGATGCCAGTTGAAAGCCGTGTAAGACGTGAAGACCTTTACCAGAAATCCGGCGTTTAATGCGCGTATATCCGGGTTCTCATACACATACAGGTTGTCGTCCCAGTTGATAAACCCGTTTTTTAGAGAAGGGATATACGCAAGGAACGCCATAAGGGCCGCAGCAAAGGCAAGGCCCATCAATCTCTTTTCGCAACGGGTCATTTTTCTGAACATGATTAACGGACCAAATGGTTCAAAAAGTCTTTACTAGGCCCTATGATATTAAACCAAATGCAAAAAAAAAGAAAGAGAGGGCAAAATGCCCTCTCTTCTTATCAATAGACAGTCGCTCGTTGCTACGGACATCACCTCAGCCTCAGGGTACGGCAGGCGTCAGTTTACCCTGATAATCGATAGTGCCATACTGAGTAGTAAGACCGAGAGCGGTCGGTACAGCGAAGGAGAAAGTACCCGAG
>DAIDBB010000080.1 GCA_027310325.1 bacterium
GATGGAGACCCTGTCCCTGGGGCGGACAGTCTCGAAGGTCGTCGATTTGACGAGGTCGAACTCCCGGAGCTTTTCCTCTATAAGCCCGACGGTAAGCGCGGTAGCGTAGACCGGCGCGTTTATCTCGCGGAGTATAAAAGGAAGAGCCCCGACATGGTCCTCATGGCCGTGGGTTATGATGAAGGCCTTTACCTTGTCTTTAAACCTTTTAAGGTAGCTTATGTCGGGGATGACGAGGTCAATGCCCAGCATGTAGTCCTCCGGGAACATGAGGCCGCAGTCGATTATTATTATCGAGTCCTCGCACTCCAGGCACGTCATGTTCATCCCTATCTCGCCGAGGCCGCCGAGCGGTATGATCCTTAAAGGAGGCTTTCCCTCTCCGGTGAGATTAAGTCCGCTATTGTCCAAAACTTTTCTCCATTTCGATCTGCTGACGCAAAAGGGCTTCGATCGCCTCCCGCGCGCGCTCCTTGAGTTCCGATTCGCTTAACGCCACGGATCGTATAGGCGCGCCTATCGTGATGACGACGTTCGAGGGCCTAATGAGGAGGGACCCTTTTTTCATTATATCCTTCGTTCCCCTGATGGCAATGGGCACGACCGGCGCCCCGCTCTTGGCGGCCAGGATAAAGGCGCCGCGCTTGAATGGGAGGAGTTCCCCGGACTCGCTCCTCGTGCCTTCCGGGAATATGAGCACCGAAGTCCCGGCCTTTATTTCTCTGGCCGCCGCCTCGATGCTCTTGTAGGCGCTCCCCGCGCTCTCCCTTTCGATCGATATATACCCGGCAAGGCCCATCGACCAGCCTACGACCGGGATCTTAAATAGCGACTTTTTGGCGACCCACTTGAACCTTTTAGGGATGTAGCCCTGAAGGGCCGGTATGTCGAAGGCGCCCTGATGGTTTGAAAGGAGCACCGCGGGCCCGTCTTTCTGGACGTTCTCCAGCCCCCTTACCGTTACTTTTACGCCTGAAAGCCAGAGTATGATCCTGAGCCAGAGAGTTCCTATTCCGTGTATGTAGCCGCCGCGCCTGTCTGCAATAAGCGAAAGGAGGACGGCCAGAAATAGGGCGAGCGTTACCGGGAGCCCTATTATCCAAACGAGTAGTGTCCTTAGAAGCACTATGCCTTCTTTCCTTCCGCAGAGCGTCATAACTGCGCATACCGTCGTTGTTCCTCGGCTCGTCATTGCGGCGCACGACAAAAGTGCGCCTCGCTCCTCGCCGTCGTCACGCCTCGGTCTGCTTTGTTCTGACGCTCTTATCAGCATTAATAATGCCGTTGTTTATATGGGCTTTCGAACGGGTACAATAATACATCATGTTAACATAATATTGTAGCAATTTTAACTCGCTCCCTGGTCCGCGTTTAACGACGGGCCTGCCAAACCTTCCCTCCCCTGATGGGAGGGGACCAAGGGGCAGGTTTTTTTTGCCGTCATTGCGAGGAGCGCACCGTGCGGTGTGCGAGGTTAAAATGGCCCGTGCGGCTGCATAGCCGGTTGTGGCGTTAGTACCCGCTAAGCATCCGCCCGCAGCAGGCGCGACGAAGCAATCTCTGCCAAAAACTATCCCCTCCCTCGATGGGAGGGGACCAAGAGGAGGGTGCTAGTGCGTAAACCCTGCCTGCCCCTTGATGGGGAAAGGAGGAAAACCGGTCGCAAGGTCCCCCCTCTTTCCTAAAGAGGGGTAAGGGGAGATTATCATTAGTCTTTTATAATCCCCCTTCCTCCCCCTTTAGAAAAGGGGGAATCGTCTTTTAAATCCCCTCCCTTGATGGGAGGGAGGGGATTGTGAATGTACGTAAACTCTACCCCTTGACGGGGGAGGGCAGGGTGGGTGCGGTTCGCTAGCGGCGGGCGAAAAGACTTGAAACACTCCCGTAGCGGTGGTAAATTGAAAGGCATCAAAAAAGGCGCGGAAGGAGTAGTTATGGCTGGAGTGAACAAGGTCATTCTTATAGGAAACCTCGGCGCCGACCCCGAGATAAGGTACACCCCCGGCGGGACGGCGGTTGCCAACTTCAGGCTCGCAACGAGCGAAACGAGGGTAAACAAGGAAGGCAACAAGGAGACCAAGACCGAGTGGCACAGGGTCGTCACCTTCGGCAAGCTCGCCGAGATATGCGGCGAGTACCTGGCAAAGGGGAGACAGGTCTACATCGAGGGGAAGATCCAGACGCGGAGCTGGGACGACAAGGACGGCAACAAGAAGTACATGACCGAGATAGTAGCGAACACCATGCAGATGCTCGGGAGCAGGGAGGGGGCCGCAGCGGCCTCGGCCGCCGAACCCCCGGCAGGCGACATCCCGCCGTCGGATATTGATGACGTGCCGTTTTAAATGAGGATTATAGGGCATCCAATGCATGCTTAAGGCCTATATCGAGAGAATTTCGGAGATAGCTCAACGTGGCGACGCTACCGAAAACAGCTTCTATTCCTGCCTTGAAGACCTTATAAAAAAATACGCCGTCTCTAAAAATAAGAAAAAGGTCGATGTAACCGCCATCCCTAAAAAAACGGAAGCCGGAAACCCGGACTTCCGCGTCTGGGACGGCTTGGAGTCTATCGTCGGGTACATCGAGGCGAAGAAGCCGACAGAAACGAACCTCGACGGCATAGAGACGAGCGACCAGTTAAAAAGATATCTTCATACCTTCCCGAACCTCATACTTACAAATTTTCTCGAATTCCGCCTTTACCGTAACGGCGAGCTTGTAAAGCATGTTCAGACAGCAAGGCCCGCCATTTTGCACAGGCTAAAGACAGCCCCGCCCGTGGAGAAAGAGGAAGAGTTTTTCGAGCTTCTCGAGCAATTCTTCTCATTCTCTTTTCCTAAGTTATATTCCGCCAAAACTCTCGCGATCGAGCTTGCCAAGAGGACACGTTTTCTTAAAGACCTCATAGCCGATGAGCTTGCGGAAGAAGTTAAAAAAGAGACCGGACACATCCTCGGTTTTTATGATGCCTTCCGTGAACTCCTGATTCACGACCTTACGCCGGAAGACTTTGCTGACCTCTACGCCCAGACCATAGCCTACGGGCTTTTCGCGGCCCGGACAAGGTCAGAGGACGGCTTCAGCAGAAAGACGGCTTTCGATAACATCCCGCGCACAATCGGCATCCTCCGGGACGTCTTCCGTTTTATCTCACTTGGAGAGGTCCCACCGCAGATGGAATGGATAATTGACGAGCTTTCGCAGGTCCTTGCCGCGGCGGACGTTAACCGGATACTCCATAAATATTTCACCGAAGGCAAAGGGAAAGACCCGATAGTACACTTCTACGAGACTTTCCTTGCAGAATATGACCCTAAAGAGCGCGAGCGGCGGGGCGTTTATTACACCCCTGAGCCTGTCGTATCTTACATCGCCCGGTCGCTCCACATTATTTTAAAGGAATACTTCCACCGTCCGGACGGGTTTGCGACAAATTCCGTCACCGTCCTTGACCCGGCGGCAGGTACGCTCACTTTTCTTGCGGACGCCTCGAAGCTCGCCGTCGAGGAATTTGTAAAAAAATACGGCGAAGGCGGCAAGCCCGGCCTCATAAAAGACCATATCCTTAAAAACTTCTATGCCTTTGAGCTTATGATGGCCCCCTATGCCGTTGGGCACCTCAAGATGTCGTTCCTCCTTGAAGAGCTCGGCTATCACCTCAAGGACACGGACAGGTTCAAGCTATTTCTGACGAACACCCTGGATATGGAGGAGCTTGCCCAGGCCAAAATCCCCGGAATGTCCTCGCTCTCTGAAGAATCGCATCTCGCCGGGAAAGTAAAAAAGGAAACGCCGATACTCGCCGTCCTGGGAAACCCGCCGTACTCAGGCCATTCATCAAATATCGGGGAATGGATTTCGAAGGAGATAAAAGCCTACTACCGGGTCGATGGTAAGGCCCTCGGCGAAAAAAACCCGAAATGGCTTCAGGACGACTACGTCAAGTTCATAAGATTCGCCCAGTGGAAAATAGATCAAGCCGGGGTCGGCGTGCTTGGCTTTATCACAAACCACAGCTATCTCGACAACCCCACCTTTCGCGGGATGCGCCAGTCGCTTATGACGAGCTTCGACCATATCTACCTCCTCGATTTGCATGGAAATAGCCTCAAGAAGGAGAAATGCCCTGACGGGAGCAAGGACGAGAACGTCTTTGACATCCAGCAGGGGGTCGCTATCGCTCTTTTTATTAAGAAAAACGGATTAAAGAAGAAAATTGTACACGCCGACTTATATGGCCTTCGGGGGGATAAGTACGATTGGCTTCTGAAGAATGATTATAAGAGTACGAAATGGAAAGGGATTAATCCGAGGTCAGAGCAATATCTTTTCTTGCCAAGGGACGAAGCGGCTTTAAGCCAATATGAAAATTATACGAAAGTAACGGATATCTTCCCATTAAATGGCGTGGGAATGACGACCGCGAGGGATGAATTTGTCATTGATTTCGATAAATCCCGGCTTCTGAATAGAATTCGCCTGTTTAAAAACAGTAAATCTACCGATGACGAGTTGCACAC
>DAIDBB010000082.1 GCA_027310325.1 bacterium
CCCTCGGCCCCAGGACCGTACGCACCGGCCCGTGCCAGGACGTCGTCCTTACCGGCGACGCCGACCTATCTAAGATACCCATCATAAAGTGCTGGCCAAGGGACGCCGCGCCCCTCATAACCTGGCCGCTCGTCATAACCCAGGCCCCTGACGGCGGCCCCTATAACGTCGGCGTCTACAGGATGCAGTACCTGGACGGCAAGCGCGCCGTCATGAGGTGGCTTAAGCACCGGGGCGGCGCGACCCACCAGAGGCTCTGGGAAAAGGCCGGTAAGGCCATGCCCGTGGCGGTGGCCATTGGCTGCGAGCCCGCCACCACCATAGCCGGGGTAACGCCGGTCCCGGAGGACGTGGGCGAATTTCACTTCGCGGGGGTGCTGCGGAAAAAGGCTATTGAGCTTGTCGAATGCAAGACCGTCCCGCTAAAGGTCCCGGCCACGGCCGAGATAGTCCTCGAAGGCGAGATACGCCACAATGACACGGCCCTCGAAGGCCCGTTCGGCGACCATACCGGCTACTATAACTCGAAGGAGCCGTTCCCGGTATTCCACCTTAAAGCGATAACGCACAGGAAGGACCCCCTTTACTTAACGACCATAACCGGAAGGCCCCCGAGGGAGGACGCGATAATCGGCGCCGCGCTGAACAGGATGTACCTCCCTTCCCTGAAGCTCCAGTTCCCGGAGGTCGTCGACTTCAGCCTCCCGATGGAGGCCGTCTCGTACCGGATAGCGGTCGTATCCATAAAAAAGGAGTACCCCGGCCACGCAAGAAGGCTCATGATGGGCATCTGGGGGGTACTGAGGCAGTTCATGTACGTTAAGTACATAATAGTCGTGGACGGCGACATAGACGTCCACGACTGGGCGGACGTCATCTGGGCGGTCTCCACGCGGGTGGACCCGAAGCGCGACACGATAATAATAGAGAATACGCCTATTGACTATCTCGATTTCTCCTCGCCGCTCGACTCGCTGGGGAGCAAGATGGGGATCGACGCGACGACCAAGACCCCCCCGGAGGTATCGCGCCGGTGGGGCGAGAAGATGGAGATGGATAAGGATATAATTGAGCTTGTGACGGGGAAGTGGAGGGACTACGGTCTGGATTGAGACGGTGACGGGGCTCAGGGGGTATTGCCCGGACCGGGAATAATGGACTATCTTTTATTTAAGCTCCTTCATATTATCGGTTTCATCCTTATCGGCGGCGGCCTTGTGGGCGTTTTTATCGCGGACCTGCGCGCCCGTCAGACCGCCGACGCGCGGACCATAGCCGAGGCGTGCAGATACATCGCCGTCTTTTACGA
>DAIDBB010000094.1 GCA_027310325.1 bacterium
GCTCAAAAGGTGCTGCAGTTTGAGTCCGGGTTCCGCCCGTCCTGACCTGATATTATAGATTTTTACGGGTTTCCCGGCAATGCACGAAAGGCTCAAAGAGGTACTCAACACCTGTCCGCCACCTTCGCCGTAACTGCCGTCAATCACAATCATATTTTTTTGGAAGCTATCGCCACTTTTTACCGCAAAATCTCAGGATTTTAATCGCCTGGGGTTTTTTCGTACAAGTATATATCATGAAAAAATGTTATGCGTTGTTGTTGCAGTCACATCCATTATGTTAGACAAAGATGTCCGGTATTGTCATGCTTCTTTCACATGCTATACTTCTATAATGCTTCACACAAAACAGATAGACGCCGAAGAGGCCTCCAGATTATTTGAATGGCTCGATAAGAAAGCCGATTTCAGAGACTATGCCCTTGATGTTTTCCGGAGTGAGATGAACCCGCCGTACATGACGCTACCGGGGTGTACCTACTATCTTGTCTCTGCCAACGGTAAAGGGCTTCTTCTGATTAAGGCGGTTCCAAAGGCGGATTTTCTGGATATTTCTTTTTAACGGGTCTTTAATAAGACAGAGAAGCAAAAAAAGGAAAAGGGCTGGGAGGCGCACGCATGGCTTAAAAATGCCCTGGAAGAAGCGCTCATTCCACGGTGCAAGAATGAGAAAATAGATACGATAACCGCCACCTGTACCCGCAAAGGGGAAATGCTCTTCGCATCCATGGAAGAGCTGGAGATTAAAGATGTAACCGAAATAAAGCGCACCCCTGGCTATAAAGGGATCCAGGTGCGCATTAAATTATCGCCTAATATGCGGGTAAAAAATTACAGGTAGGTTGTTCGGTGATATGGAGCAACTTGGCCTGCGCATACCCTAACGGCAATCCGTATACTTTACGAGCTTTGAAAATCACGGCGGTCTTGGCTGTTGTACCTTTTGATGTCTTGACAGGCCGAGATACAGGCCTACAATTGGACAAATGATCCTCAAGGGCCTTTGAAAGAGGGAGGATAGCTATGCAACTTAAAGAGATCATGAGGAAAGAGCTTGTAACAGCAAAGCCTGACCTGTTTATCAGGGAAGCCGCAAAGAGAATGAAGGATGAGAAGGTGGGCTGCGTTCTTATAACAGAGGACGGCAGCCTTAAAGGTATCCTGACGGACAGGGATATCGCGTGTTCTGTGGTCGCTGAGGGCAAAGATCCGAGCAACACGAGGGTCAGGGAGATAATGAAATCGTCCCCGGCCTTTTCGAGCCCGGATACCGATATCATGGAAGCATCCAGGCTCATGGCCGAGAAGAAGATAAGGAGGCTTCCCATCCTGGCCAACGGGAAACTGCAAGGGATAGTCACAACATCCGATCTCGCTTCGGTTTTAAAGAAGGAAATGGATAATTTCCTGAATGTCGAAGAATTATACCACCTTTAATTATTGCAGTGTAACATTTAAGGAAGGCCCTTTGATCTTTTAATAAGGCGGCAGCGGGTAAATAACCGCTGTCGTCTTTTAAATCAAGCCGCGCCTTTTTCGCGGCTTCCAGTTTCTTTTCAAAAATACGGAATTCACAGACAAAGGAGATCAGAATGAAAATCTATGTGGGGAATTTGTCGTATGAAGTTACCGAAGGGGACTTACGGCGGGCTTTCGAATCATTCGGCCGTGTCGAGTCCGCCGAAATTATTAAAGATAGGGATAGCGGCACGTCAAAAGGATTTGGATTCGTGGAGATGCCCGATGCGGCGGAAGCCAAAGCCGCGATAGACGGCCTGAATGGCAAAGAGCTTAAAGGAAGAGCAGCTACCGTCAACGAGGCTCGCCCTCGCCCCGAAGCCCGCCCTGGCAGAGGAGGACGTGGGGGCCGTCGCCCTTTCAAGTCATAGGTAAAGATCAAGTTTTGAAATATCATTTAAAACACCCAGCTATAATTCACCTAAATATAAAAATAATTTCTTCAAGGAGGATAAAGTGAGCCTACACGATGATATAGCAAAAGTGGCTTATGAGCTTTATGAAAAAAGCAGCAGAATCGGCAGGGACGTAGAGAACTGGCTTGAGGCCGAAAAGATCGTAATGGCAAGATACGCCAAAAGGGAGATGGGCACAGCCGCAAAACGGGTGGAGAAAGTGGCCGAAGTCAAAAAGATTAAAGAAACGGTAATGAAGACGCAACAAAAAAAGATTTGAAAAAGACCAACTGAAACAAATTAAATCACTAAAGTTTTATAATGAGTATTTAACAATCTCAGGAGGCGCACTATGGCCAAGAAAAAAGAAAAAGCACTGGCAAAAGTCGCACCAACGAGGCCGCTTACTCCTTTTGAAGAGATTGAAAAACGTTTTGAGGATTTGCTCAGAAGGCCCTTTTCTCTCTTAAGCCCTTCATGGCTGCCAGCGATGAGGATGCCTGAGATGGAAGTGGCTGTCCCTGCCGTGGATGTTTTTGAGGAAGGTGGTGATATTGTAGTAAAAGCAGAGCTTCCCGGGATGATGAAAGAAGAAATCGAAGTGAATCTGACCGGTGATAAGATTGCAATTTCTGGAGAAAAGAGGAAGGAAGAGAAGGTCGAAAAGAAGGACTATTACCATGTGGAACGTTCATACGGTTCATTTACACGAGCTTTTAACCTCCCAGCTGAAGTACAGACAGAAAAGGCTAAAGCACAATTTAAAAACGGAGTTCTGGAGGTAAGGGTTCCAAAGACAGAGGAGGCCAAGAAAAAAGAGAAAAAGGTGATGATAGAATAAAGGACTACAAGGATGTTCTCTGGTTTTTATGGGTCTGTTAGCTGAACTGTGTCAATCCTGCTGAAGAAAATAATTGGAAATGTTATTAAAACTTCAGGAGGGTTGGTATGGAAAAGAAATAATAAGGATAATATAAATTGTAGATTTTTCTGAGGAGGGGCTTAAACTGTAGACCTTAAAGGTGAGGAAAATTTCCGGTAGGCAGAACAAACGTATATCCCGGCTGGGATAGATCGTCCACCGGGCTTATGGTGAACTCGAACGGAATAAATAAATTTTCCAACATGGAAGACGCCGTCTGCGTGCGCATAAGTTCTAATCCATTCCGTCTATTAGAGACTTCAGCTAATTCGTGACAAAAGTGACAAATTTTGAGTAATTTTTTTAACAAGATATAATTAAGCGCGTCGAACATATATATGAACAGTTCCGCTAAGAAACAAGGAGGTGCGTTATGGGACAGGTGAACTGGAAAAAGGATATGAAGGAAGCGTTGGATGAGATATCTGGTGGTTCAAGACATTTGCTTCTTTTCTTTTACCAACCGGAGGAATTAGGCTCCGTAAAGATGCTCGAAGAATGCCTCCAAAAGGATGCTGTAATCCGGGTGATTGAACGAGAAACTGCCCCGCTCATGATCAACGTAAGCGAATCAAAGGATATCGCCAAAAAATATCGCGTAGAGTGGGCCCCGACCATCGTAATAGCCGATGACAAGGGGCAGGAACTAGAGAGATGGGTAGGGTATCTGCCGCCTGAGGATTTTATCACTCAGTTGATGCTTTCGACGGCGCTTGCTGACTTCCATCTCGGCAGGTTAGATGAAGCCATAGGCGAATTCGAGCAGATTATCGAACGGTATCCGAAATCAGAGTTTGTGCCCGAAGCCGAATACTACCTGGGAGTGTCCAAGTTCAAAAAAGAAGGCGATATGAGCGTTCTCGCCGACATCTGCACCACTCTTACGGATAAATATCCGGATAGCGTATGGGCGAAGAAGGGCTCCATATGGGCCCATCTGACC
>DAIDBB010000281.1 GCA_027310325.1 bacterium
CTTCATGGGTAAGCCTTTCGACCGAGATCACATTTTCTTTCGAGGAAGGCCCGCTCTTTGACATGCCTATGAGGGTATGGGCGATCCTGCCGCACACATCGAGGAACGCTAGGCCGCCGATCTTACGCGTAGCTTCCCTTAGCCTGCCGGTAAGATACGCGAAGAGCATCATATAGACCTTATGATGCGTTGCAAGGTATTCGAGAAAAGCGTTCTTGCTTATGACCAGGCACTCGAGCTTCTTTACGGCCTCGACGTTGGCGGACCTGGGCTGGTCGTCTATTATCGATAGCTCTCCGAACATGTCTCCATCTTTCAGGACCGCGAGCACTATCTCGCGGCCTTCCTCGCCATAGAGTGTGACCTTGACCCTGCCGGAAAGTATGAAATACACCGCGTCTCCGGCTTCGCCCTCTGATATGATCTGGGTCCCGGCGGGCCAGCTCTTGATCTCGCCCTTTTCGGCCAGGTCCTTTATGTAAAAGTCCTGGAGGCCCTTGAAAAGCGGGTTACGTGCCAGTATTTCCTTCATGCGCTCTCCTTTCCGTCATTTTGCCCTTTTCCTACGAACCGCTCGCCTCTATTTCGTGAACAAAGAGGCTCGGCGCGCCTATGGAGCCGATAAAGCGCATATCCGCGCCGCAGAGACCTACTTTTTCAAAAAGCCGGAGGAGATTACCCGATATCGCCATGCCCCTTACCGGATATAAAGTCTCTCCCCCCTCCACCCAAAAGCCCGCCGCGCCGAGGGAAAAATCGCCGCTTACGGTGTTTATCGTATGGACCCCCAGGACCTCGGTGATGAAAAGGCCTTTTCCGGTCTCTTTAAGTAGATCATCGAACGTCTTCTCGCCTTTTTCTATGTATAGATTGGATATGCCTACGCCCGGCACACCCTTGTAATTTCCTCTCGACGCGTTGCCGGTCGACCTGGCCCCTGCCCTGGCGGCCCAGTATGTATCATAGAGATACCCCTGGCACACGCCATTAAGCACAAGCGGAGTCTTATTCCTTGGAGAGCCCTCACCGTCGAATAAGGACGTGCCCCACCCGCCGGGCAGTATCCCATTATCCCATATATTCAGGGCGCCTGAAGCTATTTTTTTGCCCGTTTTCCCGATAAGCATGGATTTACCCTTCTGGACGTTATCGCCGAGAAGCGAGCTTGCCAGGGCCTCAAGGAGTTCGCATGCCACGGTATTCTCGATGACCGCAGGGCACTTTATGTTAGCCGCCTTCCTTGCCCCAAGCATCCTTACGGCGTTTTTAGCCGCGCCTTTGCCAATCTTCTCAGGGTCTATAGAGGTCCTTTTATGGCTCGTATCCATGTCCCAGCCCATCTGGGACTCGCCCCCATCCTCGGCCACGGCCGTTACGCTCCCGGAAAAGAAAGTCGCGCCATTAGTCACATCTATCCCGTTTGAATTGACTATCCGGCTCGATACAATCGATTCCTGGTATGACGCCTTTCTTACCCTCTTGACCCTCGGGTCGTAAGCCATGGCGCCCTCTTCTATCCTGAGCGCGCAATCTATCTTCTTTTCTTCCGGAGCAGCCCAGAAAGAACCATCAAAAACCTCCAGGTCCTCGTACCGTACCGCAGTGGTGGCGGCGGCAGCGGGGAACTTCATGAATCTGTCCTCGGACGCAACAGAACTCCCCTTTATGGTCTTATCGACCATATCTTTAAGGGCGTCTCCGGTAAGGACGCTTGAAAACCCGAATCCGAGCCTGCCTTTTGATATGGTCCTTAAGCCTACCCCTGAGCTTGCACGGACCTTCAGGGCATCTACCTTGCCCTCCTTGGCCTCGACACCAAGGCCTGACTCGCGGGAGAAGAATATCTCAAAGTTCTCCACACGGCCTTTGAGCAGCTTTTCGAGGGCCTCAATCGCCACTGAAGGTTCTTCTATTAAGTCTTTTGCCATAAGGCCTTTGCCCTCACGTTAAAGAGATCTTTAGTCGAGGTCGATGATGACCGCCGTCTCATCGCAGTTGGGAAACCTGTCGCATTTGATGCAATCGCTCCATATCTTATGGGGCAGCACGTCTTTGCTAATGGTCCTGAAATTGAGCTTTTGAAAGAACTCCGTCTTATAAGTGAGCGCAAATAC
>DAIDBB010000114.1 GCA_027310325.1 bacterium
GTTTGGCTGAAAGAATATGTTCGCCAGGGTCCTGATCTTGCCGGGCCCTTTGAGGAGCTTTAGCCTTAAGCTGTCCCCCGAGACTTCCCAGCCGCCCCTGTACCTTTCCTGGTCTTCCCAGGTTACGGGATATCCGGTGCCGGGCTTGGTCTCGACGTTGTTCCACCACATATACTCAGCGCCCCTGCGTGTCGTCCAGACGTTCTTGCACTCCACGCTGCACAGGTGGCAACCTATGCATTTGTCCATATGAAAGCTCATTGAAAGCTGCGCTCTTATATCCATATTACCACTTCACCTCCTGGTTTCTCATTTTTCTAACCAACACTGTAGTATCCCTTATGATCGGGATCGGACCCCAGGCGTTGAAGCCGTATGAGAACTGGCCGTAGCCGCCCGTCATCAGCGTCGGTTTGAGGCGCTGCCTTGTCAAACTGTTGTGGAAGCCGCCCCTGATCTTGTTTCTCTGTTCCGCCTTCGGGATGTTTATCGTCCTTTCCTGTGAGTGGTAGGCGAAGGCTGAACCGGCCGGTATCCTGGCGCTGACGACGGCGCGGCATACGAATATACCGTTGTCGTTGTACGCCTCTACCCAGTCGTTGTCCTTTATGCCCACGCTCTCGGCCTCCTTGTCGTTGATCCAGATGGAGTTACCGCCGCGGGAAAGGGTCAACATCCTCAGGTTATCATAGTGCGTGGAGTGTATCTGCCACTTACCGTGCGGCGTGATGTACTGGAGGTGAAGCGCGTCGGCCTTGTCGCTCTTCTGGATCTCGTTCATCTTCGCAGGATTGAGCTTGTACTTGCTGGTGGATAGACCTTCACCGAAGTACAGGAATATCGGATGGTCGAGATAGAAGTGCTGTCTGCCCGTAAGCGTTCTGAAGGGCACCATGTGCTCGGTCTGGACCGTCCATGTACCGTACGACCTTCCCTTCCTGACGTCGCCTGTCCAGAGCGGGGTGGTTAGCCACCTCCTCGGCTGGGCCACGATGTCGTCGTAGGTTATGGAGACGTTCCTCTCGCCGCTGCCCATCTCGTGGGCAAGGCCGTGTACACGCTCGTCCGGTATCAGATACTTGATCCCGGCGTGTATAGACTTGGCGACCTTTCTTGCCTGGAGGTATACATCGCCGTGCAGACCGGTATGGTGCTCCTCTTCGTACCACTGCCTGAAGCAGACCTCTCCGTTCGAGGCTCCGGAGAACGCTAGAACGAAGTTGGCGGCGTCTACGGCAGTTTCAATGGCGATGAGCTTATGGCCATTGACTTCCTTGCTGCCGATGTGCTCCTGGTTCATGTAGTTCTCGTAGAGGTCCTTGGCGTCGAGCATGATGCCGTGGAACCCGTACTTGCCCTTCTGGAGAGGACCGACGGTGGACCACATGTCTGCGATCTTGGTATAGTCCCTCTCCACGACATTTATGTTCTGCGTGGTCTTACCGGGGATCAACTCGCACTGCCCCTTCTTCCAGTCCTGGATCCCGTTCAGGGCCGGCTGGGTGATCTCACCGGGGGTGTCGTGCATGAGAGGCGAAATGACCACGTCCTTCACAGGCTTCGGCAGGTGCTTCTTGGCAAGCTCCGAAAACCTCTGGGCAAGGAACTTAAACGCATCCCAGTCGCTCTTGGCTTCCCAGTTCGGACGCACTGCCGCGCCCATCGGATGAATGTAAGAATGGAGCTCCGTGGTGTTGATGTCCTCTTTCTCGTACCAGTGCGCCGCCGGAAGAACGATGTCGCAGTAGGTCGGCGTAGTGTTCATACGCATGTTGAGGTCGACGAGGAGATCGAGCTTACCGAGCGGGGATTCCCTGTACTTCATCTCCTTTATGTAAGGCTTGGCGACCTCTTCGGCGATGGTGTTGTTGTGCGTTCCGAGGACGTATTTGAAGAAGTACTCCTGGCCCCTCGCGCTGGAACCAAGGGCGTTGGCGCGCCATATCATCCATACCCTCGGCCAGTTCTCCGGAGCGTCAGGGTCCTGCTGGGAGAACTCAAGGGCGCCGCTCTTAAGCTGCTTTGCCGTGTAATCGACTATCTCGGCGTCGGTCTTTGCGCCGCCCCTCTGAGCCTCCTCGGCCAGGGCGATACTGCTCTTGTTGAACTGAGGATAGCACGGGAGCCATCCCATCCTTACGGCCCTGTTGTTGTAGTCAGCGGTATGCTGGAACTCGAGGGCGCTCTTGTCAGGGACGTTATGATAATCGGCGATGGCGCCGTCGAACTTGAACATCTGGCTGTTTATATACCAGAAGCTCGGGCCGTTCATGAGCCTCGGCGGCCTGAACCAGTCGAGGGAGTGGGCTATCTGCCCCCATGAATCGAACATCGCGAGCTTTTCCTGTCCGACGTAGTGCTGCAGACCGCCGCCGTTCCTGCCGACGCAGCCGCAGAGCATGAGGGCGTCCATCATCGTCCTGTACATAAGGTCGGAGTGATACCAGTGGTTGTAGCTGGCGCCTACTATGCACATCGAACGGCCCTTCGTTACCTCTGCGTTCGAGGCGAATTCCCGGGCGACCTGGATGATGGTGGCGCGGCCGATTCCCGTGTATTTCTCCTGCCACGCGGGAGAAAAGCCCTTGTCGTCGTCATAGTTCCTGCAGTAGTCGCCGGAAAGGCCCTTCCTCTGTACGCCCGACTGGCCGCACTTGAGGTCGAATATGGTCGTAACCGGGACCCTGCCTTCCTTGGTCTCGACGTACTTTACAGGGACCTGCCTCTTGTACCTTTCGGGCTTGTCGAGCTCGTAGAATACCACTTCGATGGCGTCATCCTTGATGTCAAGGAGGGACAATGCCGCGGAGATGTCCTCGCCGGTCTTGCCGTCCTTAAGAAGGGTATTCCATTTGCCGTGCTCCTTGTGGCCGAACCTGTAGCCGACTCCGCCGTTCACTATACGGGGTTTGCCGGTCTTTTCGTCCCACATCGCGAACTTCCACTCGGGATGCTCATCGTTGGCGTATTCAGCGAGGTCGCACGCCTTCAGCAGACGGCCCATCTCATAGCCGTCCTTGCCTTTCGTGAGCTTTACAAGGTGGGCGATGTCGGTGAAGTGCTTTACGTAGTCAACGAAGTACTTTACCTGCCTGTCGACGAAGAACTCCTTCAGGATGACATGGTTGATGCCCATCCAGAAGGCGGCATCGGAGCCCGGCTTTACGGGGCACCAGAGGTCGGCGTACTTCGTTACCTGTGAATAGTCGGGCGCGCATACCACGACCTTGGTTCCGCCGTGCCTCATCTCGGAGACGAAGTGGCAGTCGGCGGTCCTTGTCATATTCGGGTTGGCGCCGCTTATTACCGTGTAGCCTGAGTGGAACCAGTCCGCGCTTTCGCATGAGTCGGTCTGCTCGCCCCATACCTCGGGCTCTGCCGGCGGAAGGTCGGTGTAGTAGTCATAGAAGCTCAGATGCACGCCGCCGATGAGCTGATGATACCTGGCTCCGGCAACGTAGCTTATCTGTGACATCGCGGGGATCGGAGAGAAGCAGATGTTCCTGTCGGGTCCGTACTTCTTTATGGTGTATATCTGGGCCGCGGTTATGATCTCGGCCGCGGTCTCCCAATCGAACCTGCGGAAACCTCCCTTACCCCTCGACCACTTGATCTTCTTATGGAGCTCGGCGTTCTCTACTATGCTCCTCCATGCGTCCACCGGGTCCGAGTGCTTCGACTTCGCCTCTTTCCAGGCATCCATTAGAGTGCCGCGGACGTAAGGATATTTTATCCTGACGGGGCTGTATACGTACCATGACGCGGACACACCCCTCTGGCATCCTCTTGGCTCATAAGGCGGCAGCGATTGTTCGAGTTTCGGATAGTCGAGCGCCTGAAGTTCCCATGTGATGATGCCGTCCTTTACGTAGACCATCCATGAGCATCCGCCCGTGCAGTTGTTGCCGTGAGTGGACCTCACGGTCTTGTCATACTGCCAGCGGTTCCTGTAAAATTCTTCCCAACCTCTTTTTCCAGGGTTTATTTCATCTTGTATCCAGTTAGACATTTACCGTCCTCCTTTCCCGCCGTAATTTCTCCATATCGCTTCGTGGGCTGTCCCTTTATTCCTGTTCCTGTATCTCCCGCTCCAGATAATATTAAATACGATCAATATGCCAATGAATCCCCCAAGACCTATCACAGTGAACGTGCTTGTTGCGGAAGTGCCGGCATTCCCGGTGACTATGCCGGAAGCCGGAAGCGCCGGAGGGGCTTGCACCGAAGCCGGAGCGTTTTTAGCCTGCTGCTCGAAGAACGCCCTCAGGGCATCAACCTCTTCATCGGTCACGTTTCTGTTTGCGAAGATAGGCCCCATTACGGGGGTGCC
>DAIDBB010000115.1 GCA_027310325.1 bacterium
GGGCAAAGGATATCAGGTGCGGCGGATTGCCGGTCTGGAAGAAGTAGCCGGATAAGCCGCGATAGGGCCCCTTCTTTCCTAAAGAGGGGGGAGGGGAGATTATCAAGGGTTCCTCGAAGGCACATCGGCTTGCGCGGGCCCAAACAATGCTCGGAGGCGCAAAGGTAGCGGAACAGCTAAAATCCCCCTTTTTATCCCTTTGGAAAATGGGGAGATTACATTTAAAATATGAGCATTCTGGACAGACATAAGGCCGCTAACATGGAGGACGCCGTCTTCAAGGGCGTGGCCTATTTCTTCGCCCTTTTGGTTATCGCGCTCGTCTCCCTCATATTCATCGTCCTTGTGAAGGAGTCCCGGCTGTCGATAGAGAGGTTCGGCATAGGATTCCTCTTCAGTTCCGCGTGGGACCCGGTAAAACAGGACTTCGGCGCGCTCCCGGCCATCTACGGAACGGTCGTATCTTCGCTAATCGCCATAATCATAGCCGTCCCCATAAGCCTCGGGATAGCGATATTCATAACCGAGATGGCCCCGAAGGGCGTAAAGGGCCCCATCGGCATAGCCATAGAGCTCCTGGCCTCCGTCCCGAGCATAATATACGGGATGTGGGGGCTTTTCATATTCGCCCCCTTCATAGCCGACAATATCGAGCCGCTCCTCGTAAAGTACCTCGGCTTCCTCCCGCTCTTCAGGGGCGCTCCGATGGGCATAGGGATGCTCCCCGCGGGGTTCATACTCGCGATCATGATAATACCCTTCATATCTTCGGTAACGAGGGACGTCTTCCAGATGGTCCCGCCGATATTGAAGGAATCGGGCTACGGCGTCGGGGCGACAAGGTGGGAGGTCATAAGGAAGGTCGTCATCCCGTATACGAGGTCGGGCGTCATCGGGGCGGTGGTCCTCGGGCTCGGAAGGGCCCTCGGCGAGACGATGGCCGTTACGTTCGTGATCGGCAACTCGCACGAGATAAGCGCGGCCCTCCTTAACCCGGCCACCTCCATCTCGGCGACCCTTGCTAACGAGTTTACCGAGGCCGTCGAAGAGCTATATCTTTCAAGCCTCGTGGAGCTCGGCCTCATACTTTTCGTAATAACCTTCGTGGTGCTTACGATAGCGAAGCTCCTTACGAACAGGTTCGCGTACAAGG
>DAIDBB010000128.1 GCA_027310325.1 bacterium
TAGCTCGGCGTTCAATTTCCTCAGCTCATCCAGGTCCCTCTTGCGCTCGGTTATGTCCCTTATCACGACGGCCCCTCCCATGACGCCGCCCGAGGCGTCCCGTATGGGCCCGGCGTTGCAGAGGATATCGATCTTCCTGCCGTCCGCGCTTTCGACCGTGTATTCCTCGTTCTTTACCATCTCTCCTCTCTTTATCGCGCGCATGAGAGGGAGGTCTTCCGTGCCGGGGCGCGTGCCGTCGGGCCTTTCGAGCTTCCACCGCCCGAGGTGCTCTTCGTAGCCGATGTTCTCGAGCGCCCGGGGCGGGTAGCCGATGAGGTCCTGTCCGTACCGTGAGACCATGCGGACCGTGAGGCTTGCGTCGGCTATTATGACGGCTATGGGTATCTGCTCCATCAGGGCCTCGAGCGTCAGGCGCTCATCCGGATAAGCGCAGCGCCTTTGGGCCTCGAGCGCCGAGACCCTGTCCCTCAGGGCCTCGAGCTCCCTTATAAGCTCGTCTTTTGTCCTGCTTTTATCGCTCTCGGCCTTCACGATCGTCCCCCTGTATTCCACGATTATAACAGATAAATTCCGACCCGCCCCGATTTGACAGCATTGCCCGGCCTGATATACTACCCCCTATAGCCGCCTTCCGGACGGCGCCCCGGCTTAAGAACCCAAACAAGGAGGTCACATATGAAAAGGAAGGTCATCTTCGCCGCGCTGATATCGATTTTCGCAGTCGGTCTCGCAAGCCCGCTGGCAACTTTCGCGGATGAGCACTCCAGGAAAGGGATAGAACGGGTCGAGGCGGCCATAAAGGAGCTTAAGGAAGCGGTCACGCACTTCGAGGCGTCGAAGAAGGCGACCAATAACCCGCACGACGATTCGGCCATCGAGCACGCGAACACCGCCGTAAAGCACGCCGAGACCGCTATCGAGCACGCCAGACTGGTGCCCTGATTTATAAAATAGCCCCCTCTTGAGAAGCCCCGTGATTACGGGGCTTCTTTTTTGCCTTCCGCCGGGCAATTTGCCTTGACCGCGGCGGCGACTTTCGCTATAATCAAGACTAGATTAGTCCTATATACTTATCTGACGATGATATCGGAGGAGAGATGCTTCAGCTTACAAAGGACGGCGAGTACGGGGTAAGGGCGGTGCTCCACCTGGCGTCCGACCCCATGAGGTTTTCGGACATCAAAGAGATCTCGGCGGCCCAGGACGTGCCGGGCAACTACCTCGCCAAGATAATGCAGCAGCTCGCGAGAAGCGGCCTCGTGAGATCGCGGCGCGGAGCGAAGGGCGGCTACGCGCTTTCGCGCCCTCCACGCCGCATAACGCTGCGCGAGGTGATCGAGGCGGTCGAGGGGCCCATATTCCTTAACGTCTGCCTGATAAGAAAGGGCGAATGCCCGAGGGACGCGATATGTCCCGTCCATGACGTCTGGAGGGAGGCCCAGAGGAGGCTCTTCGAGGTGCTCGACTCCAGGACCATGGAGGACCTCGCGGGAGAAGGCGTCAAAAAGGCGGCCAGGGCAAAGGGTTCCAGGGCGTGACAAACGCATTATCAATAGACCAAAAACCGAAAGGAGAGAAAGGATCTCATGGAAAGCGTGGACGTTGTGAATAAGAAGGAGTTGAAGGAAGCGGGTGTAAACAAGGTGACTTTCATAAAGACCGAGCAGTTGGGCGCTGACGCTTATTACTTCAAGGCCGGCCAGGTGCTCGCGTACCACAGGCACCCCGAGGGCGACCAGATATTTTTCGTCCACGAGGGCAGCGGCAAGTTCTATCTCGATAACGGAAAGGAGGAAAGCGTCCCTCTTAAGCCGGGCGTCTGCGTCCTCGCCCCCAAGGGCGTATGGCATAAGATAGTCGCGGACGGGGAACTCGTCGTATCGCAGGTGACAAGGCAGCCGGCGGGCATGGAAACGCGCTAGCGAAAAGGCTTTTGCGGAAGGGCCCCGGAAAACGGGGCCTTTCTTTTTCTACGCCGCCTTCCGGGCGGTCTCAACCGCGCCAGCGGGCCGCCCCGTAAGGCTTACGCCCGTACCCTCAACCCGGTATCCGGCCTCCTTCCATTCCTTCAGCCCGCCCTTGAACCTCCGTACCGACTTGTACCCGATGGTCGAGAGCTTGTCCGCGCCAACGGCGTTAGCGCCGCACGTCGGCTCCAGGCTGTAGACTATCACGAGTTCGTCCTTTTCGATGGTCCCTGGAGCGTCGCGCTCGATACTCTCAACCGGGATGTTAATCGAGCCCGGGATCCGCTCTTTCTCGAAAGACGCGCCATCGAGGACGTCTATGAGGAAGAACCTCTCGCCCCTGTCGAGAAGTATCTTAAGCTCCCCGGCGGTGACATTCGGGTACATGTCCATCACGGGCCCCGCGAATATCGCCACATCGTTCATCATGTTGAAATCGTTGCCGTTTACCGGCCTATCCTCGTACCACCTGTAGTCCGCGCCCTGATAAGGGACTGGCATAGATTCCACCCCCCTTCTTTCATACTCTAATTTTAGCAGAGATTTCAGCAACCGAATGGCAGGCACATACACGTTCAAGCCCGAAAGGAACGGCATACCCATGGGTGACGGGACCTGAACCGGGGGGTTTGCTCCAAAAAACGGTCCCGGTTGAACTCATCTGAAGATCAGTCGGGCTTTGCCGTGGAGAAGACATCGGATGGCCTAACGACGGTTATGCAGGCGTTCTTACCGAGAAGCTCCACGCGGACTATCTTGTCCGGGTTATCGAGGTCGACCTTTTCATCGATTAGCGCGGCGAGCTCTTTTATGATGTCCGCCGAGTGGAGCGCCGTGTATCTCCTCTTCTCGACCTTCATCGCCCACTTCTCGCCCTTTTCTATCTTTACTTTCTCCCTATCGAGGGCCTTTTTCATCTCCTCCATGACGGAAGCGCACCAGGTGTCGGCAGGCGCCCATTTTACCGTATAGTAGAGGCTTATGGGGTTGGCCTCGTTAAGCGCCCTCACCTTCCTTACGACCTCCCTCGCGTCAAGCGTTGTCCTTACGCCGCATATCCCACGCGCGACGGTCTTTTCGATGACGGGGCCGGGGTCGCCGAACTCTTTTAGTATTGCCGCTATCTCCTGGCGGACTTTTCTGAAGTCCCTCCAGCTGTAGGAGACAAGGAGGTTATAGGAGTAAAGCGCGGTTACGACGGTGCCGTCTTCAAGAGGCGCGGGCCCGCCCTTCTCCATCATCACAAGCTCCCATTCGTCAGCGCCCCTGTCGTGCCTTATGATGTAGATGAAGCCGTCATCGGCCCTGAGCTTGAAGTAATCGTGCCCCTCCCCGTACCAGCGGTCGAGCAGGTCCCTCACCGTGAAGGTCCTGCCCCTTATCGCGAAGGAGACCGGCCTTTCGTCGGCTTTGTAGCCCGAGTATGACTCGACTTTTATGATCGTCCTGGACACATTCAAAGGATACAGGAGTTCCCCTCTTTGTCAAAACCTCTTTGGGGGAAACTTGTTGAATCCGTCTTCGACGGCTTCAATCGGCAGGGAACGAATCATTTCTATGGCTCGCCTTATCACTTCGTGAGTCGGCGAGCTACCGAACTTGTAGAAAGGTTTCCCCCAGGCCCCCTTCAAGGACTTTTAGTTCTTCCCCTTGATGCCCCTAAAAGGGGGGTATCAAGGGGAACTGAAAATTTTTGGAGAGAGCTTGAGGAAACCCGTGCGGACGGCAATCTGTCAAACGGCGCTTATTCAAATAACTTTTCCATCGGAATAAGGCCGGTTTTTTAAATTGCCGTGCGCAGCGCCAAAAAGGTCCTCTCAAAGGGGTTTGGCTAGGGC
>DAIDBB010000134.1 GCA_027310325.1 bacterium
GCGGTTTATCGCAACGGCCGCCGGCACTGAAAACCTTTTTACGTTCTCGATGTGCTTTTTTAGGTTATCAAGCCCTTGCTTTGCTGCGCCCATGTCTTTCTGATTATAGTCCTTCGCGCCTCCGTGGAATCTCAAGGACCGGAGCGACGCCACTATTACTGCCGCGGAGGGCCTTAAGCCGCCTGTCCGGCATTTTATGTCAAAGAACTTCTCCGCGCCGAGCTCGGTCGAAAACCCCGCCTCGGTGAGCACGAAGTCGGTTAACTTAAGCGCAAGCGAAGTGGCTATGAGGCTATTGCACCCGAGCGAGATATTCCCGAAGGGGCCGCCGTGAATGAACGCGGGCGCGCCCTCGACCGTCTGGACGAGGTTAGGGTGGAGGGCGTTCCTCAGCAGGGCCGCGGCCGCGCCGTCCGCCCTCATGTCCTTAAGAGTAACGGGACGGCCTTTCGCGTCGAGGGCAAGGAGGATCGAGCCGAGCCTGGCCTTCAGCTCTCCGAAGCTTTTACTCAGGCAAAGTATCGACATGACCTCGGAAGCGGCAGATATATGGAACTCTTCGCCCCTCTCAAACGGGCTTCCGGCCTCGACCCTCACGTGGCGGAGCGCCCTGTCGTTTACTGAAGAGACCCTCCTCCAGAATATTTTCTTCGCGTCTATGCCGAGTGAGTTGCCGTGGTATATGTGGTTATCCATGATGGATGCGATGAAGTTATGCGCGAGCGCCACCGAATAGTCGTCGCCCGTGAACTGAAGGGATATTTCTTCCACGGGCTCGACCCTCGAAAGCCCAGAGCCCGTCGCCCCGCCCTTGGCCCCGAGGAACGGGCCGATGGAGGGCTGCCTCAGGCAGGCGGCCGCTTTTTTTCCTATGTGGCGCATCGACTGGGCAAGGCCGATGGTAAGGGTCGTCTTGCCCTCGCCCGCCGGGGTGGAACTCATGGACGTCACGAGGATGAGCGAGCCGTCCTCTTTTTTTTCGAGCCCCTTTAGAAGGTTTGCGTGGACCTTGGCCATCGAGCGGCCGTATGGTATTAGAGACCCCCTGGGTATGCCGAGCTCCCCGGCTATTTCTTCTATAGGCTTCAATTGGACCATGACCGCCATGATACCATATTCCTTCTGCGTATGGTACATCTTACGAGCGGAAAAGCATGGACTCGCTGAGCGCGGAAGGGGTATAATAAAAAAATGCAGACAGCCGAAACCGACTCTTTTTTCTCGAGTATCTGCGTAGACCGCTGCAAGGGGATGTGCTGCGACCCGTGGTGGGGCATCATCTCCTACGGGGCCGTTAAGCGCGCGGGACTCTCCAACCTCGAAGGCTTCAGGGACGAGCTCGTAAGAGGCATACGTGAGCGCGCCGGAAGGATCGTAAAGAATTACGTCACGTCCGAGGCCCCGTCGCGGCCGCTCTTTACCTCCCCTGAAAGGTATAACGTATCGATAAGGGACATAAGGGTCTCCGGGACGACGATAACGATGGAGATACTGGCGATGTTCGCCTTCCGCTGCCTATTTCTTTCGCCGGAAAAGACCTGCATGATACACCCGTCGATTACAGACGGCGAAATACGCCCTCCCCACTGCGGGTTCATGGGCGCCCCCGGCGTAAGGCCCAATGAAAAAGGCTACTGCCGCGTTATACACGCCGCGGGTTCCAACGGCGACTCGGAAATAACGAAGGCCCTCGATACCGAAAGGTCCGCAAGCCTCGCCCACTACGCCGCCGGGGTAAAGAGCGCCGAGGAGGCGGCCGACAGGCTCATGCTGAGGCTCAGGGACTATTGCTCTGCAAACTACCCCGCGCTCGTCGACATGCGCAAGGGCTCGCCTCTCGGAAGGAACGACCCGTGCTGGTGCGGAAGCACGCTAAAGTACAGGAAGTGCCACGGGCGGTAGGCCGTCCCCGTTCCACATGACAAATGTCTTTTTACCGGTGCGACGATTCGTGTTAATATCGGCCCGGATGAAAAACATATTAAGGAGAAACCTGTTGAAGAGTTTAAAGTACGTGGCACTAGTCATCGTCCTTGCGCTCGGGGCCGGTAGCGCCCTTGCCATGGGGGCGCGGCCCAATACGCCCGCCACGGTCGAGTTCAAGGATAAGCTAAAGGGCCTCTGGCTCGACCACATACAGTACGAAAGGGCCTTTGTCCAGTTCACGAAGGACAAGAACGCGGATGCCGCCAGGGTCTCGGATAGCAAGGCCGCGAAGAACGCAAGGGACCTCGCCGACGCGGTCGGCCGCTACTACGGAAAGGACTCAACGGAGCGGCTCTACGCCATCCTATACGGCCACTACCAGGGGATAAAGGAGTACGTAGCAGCCTCTTTCGCGGGTAACATAGCCGGTAAGAAGGCGGCGAGCGCAAAACTCTACAAAAACGGCTCGGAGCTTACAGACTTTATAGCGTCGATAAACCCGAACATCTCAAAAACCGATCTTTCGGCCCTCCTTGAAGCGCACACGGGCAATACCATATCAGATATAGACGCGGTTGAGTCGAAGGACGCGGCTGCCGATCAGGAGATTTACGAGATAATGCAGAAGAACATGAAGATACTCTCGGACGAGATTTCCGAGGCCATAATAAGGCAGTTCCCGAAGAGGTTTTAATTCCCTTCCTTTTCTGCACGCGAAGCACTTCCTGAAAGTCACGTTTGTTATTCCACTCTTAAATAATGGCAAGCTAAAAAAGACGTCACCCGCGCGAAAAAATCCTAAAAAGCATATTTTTACCCAATCCCTCGAAGAAACGTTCCCATCCGTGGACATTTGTCTTGGACATTCTTCCGTTCGAGGTGTAAATATAAGGGGGGCGGTAAAATATCCGCGAAAGGAAGACACGGCATGGAGAAATCATGGTGTTCTGGGCCCATTAAATGATTATGCGGAGGCAGGCCGTTCGCCATCGCGTCTTCGGATGCAACGGTCCGGAATTGACCGAATAACGGAGACTGCAATTTCGAATTCTTGTATTCCTTAGTCTCAAAGGAGCGGAATGATGAAATGGAAAAGGCGCCGAAACGATCTTACGAAGATATTGTTATTTTTATCTGTATTTTTTATATTGCCGGTTTGCACGCCAGTATTCTCCGCGGAAGAGAATTCCGCCGCACGAAAGCCTCCGGGTCGAATTGAATCCACTGACATTAAATGGCTTGTCTTCTCGCCGACTAAATACCGGCATGAACGGGCGTTAGTCGAGAAATATGAACACATCAGCAAAAGGCAGTCAAATGGGGGCCATATATACATAGCCCTTGAGGACCTTAACGGAGACGGAACAAAGGAAATTTTCGCTTACATCGACATCTTTGAGTTCTGCGGACAAATAGGATGCGCCATAGGAATTTATCAAATAAGAGATAATAAATTGGTTTCACTTTTACCACCCGAATTTGAGTACGGGGGATTCCCGATATTCATTGATATCGATAAGGAGGGTCGGCAGAAGGTTTTTGGCATCCTTCAAAGTAAAACCCTGGGATGGAAGGATATTTCCCTGGAAGGTAAAACAGTCTGGAAATGGAATGGAAGAAACTATTAAGAATAGTTAAAGGAAGCTAACATGGGTGATTTTAATTCGGCTTACGCATTTGCCAAGAAGTGGGAGGGCGGTTATGCCAAAGTGCCAAGTGACCGTAGCGGGGAAACTAATTACGGAATATCCGCGAGTACTCTTGTTGACGCAAGGAACGCTGGAATTATTGATTCCTCAGTGCAAAGCGTAAAAGACCTAACACCCGAAGACGCCAAGACAATTTATCGGAAGATGTTTTGGGATAAAATTCATGGAGATGAATTGCCAAGCGATTTGTCCATCGCATTATTCGATACAGCAGTTAATAGTGGCGTCGAAAGAAGTATAGGATTGCTTCAAAAAATCTTGAATGTGACTCATGATGGCATAATTGGTCCAGAAACATTACAGGCCATAAATAACTATAATGGGAATCTTGTTGAAGACTACCTCGCCGCAAGAGAACAAAACTATGAAACTATAGTCCGAAAGTACCCGGATCAAAACAAAAATTCCTTGATGGCTGGCGTAATAGAGTCGACGATCTGAGAGAATATATCCACAATTTACACCCGAGAGATAATTCTGCAGACCTTGAAAGACCAGAACCGAAAGGGAATATTAGCAATGAGGCTGTAAATAAATGGGAAGAGATGGGTCTTTCCAGTGAGCAGATAGCCTTCGGGATAGCGGCGATCACGAATAAATCCGGCGTTGATAATAGGGCTTTATACCCGATGGATCTAAAGGCCTTCGGCGACCGGATAGAAAGGGCCTGGAATAAAGCTGAAGCGTATAGAAATGTGCTTGTCGACTACCCGATATCCGGAGACTGCAAAGTCAGATTCATAGACATCGTTCATGCGATATGGCAGGGCGATATCAATGTGGAAAGGATATCCTCTGTTTTAAACTCCATCAAAGAAACCCGTGTCGGCGATAGCGCAAATAAAAAATCTTTCAACGATAGATATGACCGGGTGCTTGAAAACCTCGACCGCACAAAGACCCATGAGAAGATTCATGGCAACGACTACCATTCGGGAGAGACGCTCAGGCGCGATGGTTCGGATTATAGGAAGGTCTACCGCGTGGAGCCCGACGGCTCTACTCGGGGATATTTCGAAAGCGACTGAGCTTGAACTGAGCAAATGCACGTTAAAGGCGTTGCTTGACAATTTGAAAATCTAGTAATCCACGACTCGACCCCCACGAAATCTTCTATCCTAAAAATTCGATGTGGCTGTGGATTTGTAAGTGTAACGCGCACCGGATTAGTAAAGAAGCAACAAACGAGCGAGTGCGCATTCTGCTTGCCGGGCGGCCTTCATCGGCGGACCTCATGAAACCGTATGATATTTTAAAAATTTGATATGGACCTTCCGTGTTTCCAAATGTTTTTTTGGTGTCCTGTTTAGTGGCGAAGGTCTTCCATTTTCGAGCTTTTTATGGGCTCATACAACCCGAAGGTCCCAGGTTCAAATCCTGGCCCCGCTACCTAAAAGCCTCCCTTTTTTAATTTCCCTTTTTTAATTTTTTAAATCGGGCTTTTTTGCGTCTCGGGCGTCGAAGCCGTCTGCTGGCAAATTCCTCCGGGATATGTTATAAGTAGCCAAAATCCTACATTTCGAAAAAGAATAATGCCGGAGCTCATAGTAACAGTAGACGAGTTCGATAACGTCGTCGGAACGGAAGATAAGGAAAAATGCCATGACGGCGGCGGGATCCTGCACAGGGCCTTTCTCGCCATGGTCTTCGACGCCTCGGGTAATCTCGTCCTCGCAAAAAGAAGCGAAAAGAAAAGGCTCTGGCCGGGGTTCTGGGACGGCACGGTGGCGAGCCACCTCTTTGACGGCGAAGACTACATCAAAGCCTCGAGAAGGAGGCTTTCCGAGGAGATAGGGCTTGCCGCCGGCCCCGTCAAATACCTCTTCAAGTTCCGCTACAAGGTCCCATACAAGGACATCGGAACCGAGCACGAGATATGCGCGGTGACCGCCCTCCACAACGTTGACGCCGGCAGACTACGCCCCGATAGAGACGAGATAACCGAAATACGACTTATCGGCATGGAAGAACTTGTCAGGGAGATGCGGTCAAAGATAGATACCTTTGCCCCGTGGTTTGTCATGGCGGTCGAAAGGATGAATAACGATGACTTCAGGGGTCTTTATTGACGAGGCCTCTCCTGTACTGGAAGTAGGCGTTCTTAAGGGCGGTGTAAGGCTCGAGGGCTGAATTCCTCAACTCCTCGTACTCGACGAGCTGGAGCGAGGCGTTGTTGAAGTACTGATAAGACGCGATGCCGAAGGCGTCTATCGTCGGGGAGACGTAGCTGACGGGGGTAAGGAAAACACTGTCACCGGCGGTCCCTACGGTATCACGGAGCGTCGACGGCCCGAGGAAAGGCCAGACTATATAGAACCCCTCCCCCAGGCCCCACTTGCCGAGCGTCACCCCGAGGTCCTTGTACTGCGGCTCTATCTTGAACTTGTCCCTGGCCACATCGACAAAGCCCGCAAGCCCAAGCGTCGAATTGACGGTAAAGCGCGCAACCTCGACCCCCGCCGCCTTTACGTTGCCCTCGAGTATCGCGTTAGCGAGCCTAACAGGCGTATCTATATTATTGAAGAAATTCTTTACCGTCACGCGCACCCCCTCCGGCAGTACCGCGCTATAGGCCTTTGTCGCCGGTTTAAGGACGCGCATGTACAGGTTGTCGTTAAAGACGTACATGGCGCGGTTCCACGGCTCGATCGGGTCGGCGAGCGTCGCTTCCGGGGCCTCTTCTTCGGCCCCCGGTTCGGCAGGCACGACGGGCGCGGGAGCGGGTCTGACGACACGCTGCCCCCACGGCTCGGGCCTATCGGGATCTTTGTCAACGCCTTTCTCTCCAACGTGGGCGCAGGCGGAGAGTGAAAAGAGGAGGGCCGCGAGCGCCGGCCAGACCCCCTTCAAGGCGCTCATTTCTTTTCGCCCCTTGAGTATTCCTCGATCTTACCCTTGAGCATCGCGACGAGCCCGTCAACGCCCTTGGTCTTCAATACGTCCGAGAACTGGGCCCTCGTAAGGGCGAGCTGGCTTACGCCCGAGATCTGTATGTCGATTATCCGCCAGGAATTCCCCGACTTTTTCAGGAGATAGTAGAAGACTATCTCGCCGTTATCCGATTTTATGAGCTTGCTTACGACGGTAGCGATGCCGTCGCGCGGGGTCGAAACGGATGCTATCTCGAACTTCTCGCCCGAATAGCCGTCAAAGCGGGCCGCGTAGGTCGCTACGGTCCAGTCCGTGAAGGTCTCGACAAGTTGGCTTTTCCGGGGGTCGTCAAGCGTCCTCCAGTACCTGCCGGCCGATTGGCCCGCCATGAAGGAAAGGTCAAAGGAGTCCCTTATGACGGGATCGAGGAGCTTGTAGCGGCCCCGGTAGCCGAGCTCATCCGCCTTTTTCATGGCTTCGAGGAGCGAGGCGTTGAATTTCCTCACCACATCCGGCGGCTCTGCTCCAGCCCCGGCGCTTAACGGCATGAGGATCAAGAGTATAAACAGGACGGAAATCAGCCGCTTTCCGCCTTTCAATAGCGTAAAACACCTCATACCCTCCTCCTGCCAGCGATTGTCGTTGCCTCTATTTTCATGAAATCCGTCATTTTAAAATATCTTTTTTCTGCTATTATAATCGTTTATTATAATGACTCGCGGCGAAAAATCCACATGAAAGATTAAAGGAAAGCCATAGATGCAAAACGAAGGCATGGGGTATTCGCACAGGATAATAGCGTGGTGGGTAAGCGGTGTGCAAAAGCGCGCCCGTGCCGTTATCATTATCGCGGTGCTCGCGACCATCGGGGTCCTTTTTTATTCGGTCAGGAACTTCAGCGTCAATACCGACCTATCCGATATGATCTCCGAAAAACTCCCCTTCCGGAAGGTCGAGAAGGACTTTTCCAGGGCCTTCCCCAACCTTTCAAATAATATTGTAGCGGTTATCGAGGCCGACAGCGCAGACCAGGCGATGTCCGCGCGCGACAAACTGCTTGAGCGCCTTAAAAGCGAAAAAACCCTCTTTAAGAACTTCTACGCTCCCGGCGCAGGAAGTTTCTTTGAAAAAAACGGCCTCCTCTACCTGGACACGCCCAAGCTCGAAGACTTCGCCGACAACATGGCCGTGGCCCAGCCCCTTCTCGGGTTCCTCTCCCAGGACTTAAGCCTCGGGGGCCTTTTTTCCGTCCTCGGGCAGGCCCTGAGCCAACCAGAGGCCGCGAAACTCGAGGATAAAAGGTTACGACTCCTATTTAAGGACCTCGAAAAGGCCTTTGACTCCGTGACCCAAAACCGCCCCTACCGGATGCCCTGGCAGGAATTGATGCTCGGCGAGAAGGAGGCCGAAAGCCAGAAGAAGCAGTTCATAATAATGCAGCCCATACTCGACTTTACCAAACTCATGGCCGGAGAAGTCCCGCTAGAGGCCGTGCGCAAGGCCGCAACAGAGCTTGGCCTGAGCCGTGAGAACGGCGTGACCGTAAAGATAACCGGCGACGTGGCCCTCGATGAGGAGACCATGACCGAGGTATCGAACAGCACGGGTGTAGCCACCATAGCCTCGTTCATCCTGGTCGCGATAATCCTCTACGCGGGCATGGGCGGGTCCGGGCGGCTCATCTTCGCCAGCCTTGCTACGCTCGCGATCGGGCTTATCTGGACCACGGGGTTCGCGATCGCCTTTGTCGGGAGCCTCAACATAATATCTATAACCTTCGCGGTCCTTTTTATCGGCCTCGGCATAGACTACTCCATCCAGTTCTGCCTGAGGCACCGGGAGCTTCTCCTTTCGGGCACGGGGTCCGGTGAAAGCGTCTTGACGACCGCCGGGGGCGTGGGCCTGGGGCTTCTCCTAAGCTGCGTCACAACGGCCATAGGTTTCTATTCGTTCCTGCCGACCGCGTACGCCGGGGTCGCGCAGCTCGGGCTCATCTCCGGGACCGGCATGTTCATAAGCTTTTTCGCGAACCTCACTGTCCTTCCGGCCCTTCTTACCATCGTTCCCTTCAAAGGCCGAAAGGCCCTGGAGAGAGGTCCTACCGGGGAAAAGCGGCTCCTTCAAATCCCTTACAGATATTCCGGGACGGTCATCGCGGCGGCGCTGATCGCAGGCGCGGTTTCAGCCTTCATGCTGCCGAAGGTATACTTCGACTACAACCCCCTTAACCTTTATAACCCGAAGTCCGAGGCGATAGTCGCCATAAAGGATCTTTTCAAGGACCCCGAGACTACCCCCTGGACGGCCTCGGCGCTTGCAGGGAGCGAAAAAGAGGCGAAGGAGACTGAAGAAAGGCTTGGTAAGCTCAAGGAAGTGAAGATGGCGATAAGCATCTTCGATTTCGTGCCCGAGGACCAGGCGAAAAAGCTCGACATAATCTCGAGTGTCGCCCTTTTTATGCCGCGCGCCGACAACCTTCAGGTAAAAAAACTCCACTGCGGCGAGGCATCGGCGGCCCTCGGCGATTTCGACTGGAAATTAAAAAAGCTCCTTGACTCATCGTCAGGAGAGGCCCGCGCAACCATAGAAGCCCTATACAGGAGCATCGGACGGTTTAACGAGCTCCCCACGGAAAAGAGGTGCCAGGGGTTCGAGAGGCTAAACACCGGGCTTTTGTCTGATTTTCCTGCCCTCTTCAGGAGACTGAAGACTTCGCTAAGCGCCTCGACCGTCAAATTCTCGGACCTGCCCCGGGACCTTGCAGACCAGTACGTCTCGTCTGACGGACGCTACCGCATACAGGTATTCCCGGCCGAGAACATGCTCGATAGACAAGCCCTTGCCAGGTTCGTTAGCGCCGTATATTCAACGAC
>DAIDBB010000177.1 GCA_027310325.1 bacterium
ATCTCCTGTTTTACCGTCATAATCCCCCCTTAACAGTATAATACCGTAATCAAGAATAATCCGTATGATGTTTGTCAATGGGTTCTTATTTAGAATGGCGGTCGGCCACCTTGCTGGCCCCGTAAGACGCCGGCTTGGTAACGGCGGAATAGCCGGAGCCCGTGACCATGCCGACCACCTCTTTCACGATCTCCCGCGTATCGCCGTTCATCCCGACGTCCAGATGGATCTCCACGGGAAGTTTTTTGAAGCCGTTTTCATTGAGCTTGCCCATTATGACTGAAGCGAGCTCTATGCTCATGGTCGCCTCGTAGAAGATCCTCTGGCGCATGTTATCGATCTTTCTACGGAGCATCTTCTTGTAGAAATACCTGCCCCCGTGCCCCACCCTGTGCACTATGATCGCGCTTACGAACAGTGTTTCGGTGGACAGGAATGAATCTGTCCCGATGATAAGGTTATAGGTATGACCGCCGCCTTCGTCCATGTACTCTACGATCCTGGCGAAAACGCCGTCAATGGAAAGCGGCCCGAAAGTGGGGCTTATGAACTCTTCTGCCTGCATCAAAGGCTATGATATTATAAATACCTTTAAAAAACAAGGAGGTTTCGCCGACGACAGGCGCCTCACATCATGCGGGGCCGCGCATCGGGGTTAAAAAGCGATAGCCAGGGAGAATCCCGCCCTGGGCCTCTTGAAGACCTGTACCTCCACGGTCGCCTTGAACGTTTCCCTGAAATATTCCACACCCAGAAGAAGTCCCAGAAGGTCGTCTTCCTTGTATCTAGCTACCGTATCGGTAGTCGTGCCGCCTGAAGCAAGGCGGTCTTTTACTTCAAGCCTTCTCCATGAAGCCAGTATCCCGGCAAATGGCGTAAAATCGGGGTCTATGTAACTGGCGGCCAACGCTGCAGTGAGCTCGCTTGGGCCGTTAACATCAATCGACTCCTGTACCGGTTGGCCCGCCCGCGAATAGGCCTTGCTGTCGCTGTAGTTGCCGAAATATGTGTAATCCACAGCCGCGCCTATCCTTACCTTTTCGGCCAGTTTCAGGGATTGCTTTGCCCCTATCCCGGCCGCGAAGTTGAAGGCTCCGCCGAAGGCGGCCCGGTTCCCAAAGGCGCTCCCTAATCTTGCCCTGGCGCCGCCGACCTTCAAGAAGACTTCGTTGCCTTCAAAAAAGCCGTATGAGCCTCTGATGAAGATCTGGTCTGTTTGAAAATTTGTTATCGTGAGGCTCGTAGGTTCCGCCGGCTTCATCGCATTATCGGAGTACGAGAGTTCGAGTCCTATTATCTTCTTTTTTGGAGAGAAGGCGTTGGCCGGGTTTGTGATGTCGATAGCGAACGCGGAAGCTGGAACAAGGAAAAGCAGTAAACATAGAAGCCACTTCAACCTCATCAAGCCGCCCCCTGGGTCTCTTTCCGTGGATTTACGGACAAGGACGGTATATTTTATATAAAAAACAGTTAACATTACAACTAAAAATTTTTTATAATCCGGGAAAGGACCGGGAAAGATAGATATGGCGGAATTATCAGAAAGGCTCCAGAGATACATAAAAAAAGTGGAAGAGGAAACAGGCCGCCGTGTGCTCATAGAAAGAAGCGGGGACCTTGGCCTTTCCGGGATGGCTTCCGGCTTCGTGGAAGACCCGGAGAATATCCTCGTGAGGATTTCTACGGAGCTTAGCGGTTTGAATCTCGAGCATTCCGTCGCCCACGAGATAACGCACGGCCTTCTAAGGTACAAAAGGGGCTTTCCCAGGGTCGCCCCCAGAAGGCCGCTAAGCGAAAAAGAGGCCGTAAGCGTCGGTATCCTCTGCTCGATGCTTGAAGATATCGCGGTAAGCAAAATAACCAGCGACGAAGGCTTCAGCCTCTTCTCGCACAACTACATCGAAACGGTCCAAAAAGAGGAGGCGGATGTAAAAAATGGAAGATATTTTTCTTCTGTCGGTTCCGCGGATTTAAGGGAAAAGCTAATGCTGTCACGATACATAACCGCATGGGGGTTCGTTCAGCATTTTAACCCGGACATCCGCTCAAAAGAGGTCCTGGAGAGGTTCTTAGGGTCGTTTGAGGACAATTATCCGGAAGAGTCTCGAATGGCGGGCCGGATAAAGGACATTATTGGGAAAAACGACATATTTTCTCCAAAGGGGTACCACGAGATCATCAGGCGGTGTCTCAAGCTCTGGGGACTTTACGACCTGGTCGAATTGTGGGTGGCTGAATAGACTCTATTGTTTCTTATCTGACGAACACGTCATCGACGGAAGCGGCGCCTATTGAGGAGCCCGTGAGGTCGTGCTTTATAATGTAGTAGACGGCAAGTTTGCCGTCCTTGAGTAAGAGTATCTTCGAGCTATCTATCCATCCGGCGAACTCGGCTTTTTTTATGGTGACAGCAGGTGCCATGCTATCAAGCGGCACGATCTCCACGAACGGCGATATTTCGATCAATTGTCCTATCACCTTTAGCGCCCTGGGATTATCCTTCCCGTCGGAGCTTAGACGGACGGCGCCGCTTTTCCTGAACTGTTCAGCGGAAAACGGGTCGGTCGTGATAGTATAGGCGGCCCCTTTTAAATCCGGCGACAAATGGGCGTTGGCCGGAAAAAAACTTATGTCGTAGTCCTTATTATCAAACCTTGCCCATTCGTCGTAGATGACGGTCTCTTTCGCGCCGTCAACAAGGATTAGCCTGTCGCTCCCCTCGTTCGCCCAGCCGCAGCACCCGCCATCGTACTCGGTCCGAAGGAATGGTCTTTTGGGCCTGAGGTTGGCCTCGGTCCTCACCCATTCCCCGCCTTTTTCAGAAAAATAAGTACGGCCCTCGACCCTGGTATCAAGCTGCCCGTGGACCGTGTGCTCGACGTCGATAAAGCCGGTAATGCCGGCCTTTTCGGAATCGACCTCTCCCAACGGGCAGCTCTCCTCGCAGACGCCAGTCGTGCATTCGCACTCGGCGAACGAAAAGGCGGCAACGCGCTCTCTGGTGAATTTGCCATCAGGGCCAAAACCGGCCCTGTAAAGGTCAAAATCGGTCTTGACGCGTCCATATTCGTTATCCTTGTAATCAGCCACACGATTCACCCACCAGTAAAAGGCGTTCTCATTCGCATCGAGGGCAGGCATGGAAATGACGTCGCTTGCGAAGCACCTGTCGTCGCTCGGAACACAGCGCTTCTCCATCGGTATTTCAGCCCTGTATTCCTTCGACCCGGTAAAGTACCAGAGCTTTCTTACGATTCGATTATCCGGCGACGGCGCGTCGCTGAAATAAAGGATATGTCCGGATGAGCTGACTAAAAGCCCGCTCGACCGGTCGAACCCGGACGTTGCGTTCGAGAAGAAAAGGTCTTTCGGTATCTGATGCGAGGCCTTTTTGCCGAGGTCTGCCGTGTACTCGGTTACTATCCCGGTCGAGCGGTCGAGGACAAATATCCCGGCCCAGGTATTCCCGGCTAATGCCGTTAAGACTATAATGAGTAACGCCGCAAAAAATTTATTGTTCGCCATGGACCGCCTCATTTTACCGTTGAGCCCTAAAGAAAAAGGGGTTGCGGGACTATGAATAAATCCGCCAACCCCTTGATTTTAAATGGTGGAGGGTACCGGGATCGAACCGGTGGCCTGCTGATTGCGAACCAGCCGCTCTCCCATCTGAGCTAACCCCCCGTTTGGGACGTCAAGACTAACCTAGTATAAATAACAAAAAAAAATGATATTCGCAAGTGATTTATGAGCTGTAAGGGATTATAGGTGGATCAATGGAGGTAGGTCCTCATGCCCTCCGCAAACCCGGTAGGCTCGATGCCGAATACGTCCCCAAGGGCGTTTTCCAAGGTCATATTATCCTCTTCAAGCATGATCAACTGGTCCCTTGTCAAG
>DAIDBB010000178.1 GCA_027310325.1 bacterium
CCCCTACGTTGACGTCAAGGGCGTGCGCGCCGGCCTCGGACTGCGTTCTGGCCTCGTTCCTTATGCCGGCGGTCTTTCCTTCCTTTATCTCCTGTGCGAGGACCTTCCTTCCCGTCGGGTTTATCCTTTCGCCTACAACTATGGGAGGAGAGCCTCCGCCGAAGACGACAAAGCCGGTCCTGCTCGAAAGTGCGGTGAACACCGGGCCTTCGAAGGCTACGGGCTTAATGGCCCTGAAGGCAGAACCCATCCTTCTTATATGGTCGGGTGTCGTCCCGCAGCACCCTCCTAGGACCCTTACGCCGGCCTCGGCGAGCCTCGATGCGTAGGCCGCCATGTCTTCGGGAGAATCAGGGAATACCGTAACGCCGTCCTTGAGCGCCGGTATGCCCGCGTTCGGCTGTGCTATGAGGGGGGTGGAGACGACGCTCCTCATGGCAAGCACCGCCTTCCACATGCCATCTATTCCGAGCGAGCAGTTCGCGCCGATAACGTCCGCGCCGAGGGCCGATGCCATTATGGCAAAGGACTCAGGGGGAGTGCCGAGCACCGTCCTCATCGTCTCGTCGAAGGTCATGGTGGCGGCCACCGGGAGGCCGGTCGACTTCGCGGCCATGATCGCGGCCTTCATCTCCTTTATGTCCATCATCGTCTCTATAATGAAAAGGTCTACTCCGCCTTCCTTAAGCGCCCGCGCCTGCTCGGTATAGACTTCGAGGGCCTCGTCGAACGTCATGTCGCCGACGGGCCCGACGAACCGCCCCGTGGGGCCGAACCCGCCCGCGACAAACCGATTTCCCGCCGCCTCCCTGGCGAGCCCGGCGGCGGCCATATTTATCTCGCGCAGCTTCCCGATGAGACCGTATTCCGCGAGCTTGACGCGGTTGGCCCCGAAGGTGTTGGTCGTTACGATATCCGACCCGGCCTCGATATAGAGCGAGTGGACCTTCCTTACGATATCCGGGGCTTTAAGCGAAAGCTCGTCCGGGCATCCCCCGGGCTTTAGGCCAAGCTTCTGGAGCATCGTCCCCGTGGCGCCGTCGAAGACGAGGGGGCGGGCTCGCAGCGCTTTACGAAAGTCCTCTGGCATGTTATGGGACCTCTCCTTTTTTATTTAAAATTTCATTCTATCTTTTTACGGCGCGTGTATCAAGTGGGAGTTTGAAAAACGCAACCCGTTTGCATTTATCTTAAAAGGCCTGTATAATTCCGCGCCATACATGCAAGCGATACTACTGTCAACCGGCACATTCCTCTCGACGCTTCTTGGCGGGTTTTTTGCCCTCAGGTTCAAGGACAGGCTCCACCTTGTCATGGGGTTTACTGCGGGGGTGTTGCTTGGGGTGGTAAGCTTCGACATCTTCCCTGAGATAATCGAGCTTATAAAGGCCAACAACTTCGAGGCGACCGGGGCGATGACGGCTTTGGTGGCCGGGTTCCTCATCTTCCACGCGCTAGAGAGGGCCGTGGTCATCCACCACGCCCACGAGGGGGACTATGCCGAGCATAAACATCCCCACGTCGGAATAATGTCGGCGCTTGCGCTCGCGGGGCACAGTTTCATGGACGGGGTAGGCATCGGGCTCGGCTTCCAGGTAAGCCCGGCCATAGGGCTAGCGGTTGCCATCGCCGTGATATCCCACGACTTCACGGACGGGATGAACACGGTAACCCTTATGCTCACCAATGAAAATACAGCCGGGAATGCCAGGACATTCCTTTTCATCGACGCCCTGGCCCCGGTAGCCGGGGCATTTTCGACCCTGTGGTTCAGGGTCTCTCCGGGCGTTCTCGTCCTTTATCTCGGCTTCTTCGCCGGGTTCCTGCTTTACATAGGCGTGAGCGACATACTTCCCGAGGCCCACAGC
>DAIDBB010000245.1 GCA_027310325.1 bacterium
TTTTGCTGCGCGTTCCCTATCTAGTCATTATAGCCGGAAATCCTGGCCTCTAACGAAAAATCCCCGCCCGCCGGGAGCCGGAGGACAAACGCGGCCCCCTTGCCCTCGGCGCTCTCTGCCGTGATGCCTCCGCCGTGCGCCTCGGCCAGGGCCTTGCACTGGAAAAGGCCTATGCCGAAACCTGTTTTCTTCGTTGTCTTGAAGGGCCGGAAGAGGGCCCCGCTCATGTAGTCCCTCGGGATGCCCGGTCCGTTGTCCGAGACCGTGATGTTGACGAACCCGTCCTTCCTTGACGTGGCAATACATATCATACCGTCCTTCTGTATCGCCTCGTAGGCGTTAACTACGAGGTTTAAAATTATCATTTCTATCGCTTCACGGTCAATGCAGATGCTCTGCGCGTCGCTGAACTCCGCCCTTACGGCGATGTTCTTGTCCTTCGGGACCGCGAGCTTCTTCAGGACCCCTTCCATGAAGGCCTTGAGGTCTGTCCACTCCTTCCTGAGCTCGACGTCCTTCTTTACGTTAGATAGCTTTCCGATGAGCCTCTTCATCCTTTCGACCGTCCCGTCGATGGTCCTTATGGCGTCGCGCTGGAACTCTGGATTGTCCATGTTGAACCGGGCGTTCTGGCTTATGAGCGAAAGCGAATTCGTGAGGTTCTTAAGATCGTGCATTATGAAGTACGACATCTTGCTGAAGGCCTCCACCTCTCTGGCCTGCATTATCTCCCCGACGAGCGTTATGTTCTTTATCTGGACCGCGGCCTGCGTTGTAACGGCCTTCAGGAACTCGCGGTCGTCCTCCACGTAAGGCTCTCCCGTGTGGTCGGGCCCCAGCATGACGAATCCCACGGCCTCCTCCGCGGCCATAAGGGGCGAGCAGAGCGCCGCGCCGGAGTCCCGGAAGACCGCCGTGTCGCTATCGGGGCCCATCTCGGAGGCCGCAAACGGCCCCGCGACGCCCTTGAGGGCCCTGGCGAAGGGATGGTCCGCGGGCATCCGCCGCAGCGTCTCGGAAGGCGCCTCCCCGTCGGCCACGAAACAGTCGGAAGCCGGCTCGTAAAGCCATAGATAGACCGGTTCCGCGCCCATGGTAGCCCTTATCATCTCCTTTAGCGTGCTGGTTATCTCCCCGGCTGAGCGCTTCGAGCTTATCTTCTCTATGGTCTCCATCCACTTGTCCCTGAACTCGTACTTGTGCCTGTAGAAGTTCCTGTTTATGAAAAGCTTCGCCTTTCTCCTGAGCGACTCCGCGAAAAGGAGTATCACGAGGGCGAGTATCGAGACGAACGCGAAAAGGGTGGTGAGAAGGAAGTCGAAGGGCAGTTTAAAGTACTGTATCCCGTAAGTGATTGCGCTTATTGCGATGAGGTATAAGCCGACCACCAATACCGTAAGCGAATTGTATATGACGTGCCTGGATACGAATATGTCCACGTGCAGAAGCCGGTGCCTCGCTATGAACGCCGCCATTATCGCCGTGGATATGACGACGACCGACGAGGTAAGCGGCACTGCCCCGTAGCTAAGCGACCCGAAGAGGAGCGCCTCGCTCGAAAGGTAGATAAAGTACCCGAGTATCGCCCCCACTCCGAATATGACATATTTTATCCGCCATCTCTCGGGCCCCGACGAGCACCGGAGCGTGTTCTCGAGGTGCACGAGGCTCGCCACAAGCCCGACCAGGAGGTATACGTGGAAATAACGCCCGGCGTCTCCCACGATGAAGCCCTGTAATCCCCCTTCGAAGAGGCTCGTCCTTACCGGGATGGCTATCGACGACGGCGAGACGGCAACCAGAAAGATGAAAAAGAGCGTCGCCGCGGCAAGCCCGGTAAGACCGATCGCCCATCTGGAGAGCATCTCCCTCGAGTTGGCGCGGCCGAAGACTATGGAAAAAAGGAGCCATGCGGGAGGCATCATCGCCTCTCCCGCCAGAGATATCCTCATGCCCGCCGTCGCCCAGGCCCCCCCGCCGGAAATGAGGAGCATGGAGCTGCCGACCTCGAATATCGCCAGGCTCAGCATGCCCGCGGCGAACCCGACGTTTGCGAGGTGACGCGGATTGCGCGTAAGGGTAAACAGCCCAAGGCCCGCGGTGAGGGCGGCCCCCAGAAGCGGAAGTATCGCGAAGTAATGACCCATCGTTAAATCCTGTCAGGAGGCGGGACGCCGCTCCATCGGCCTGAAGCGAGCGGCCTCGACCGTCGATTCCGGGACTATCTCCTTGAGTATAGCCACGACGCTCGGGGCGTCATGTCTCACGGCTCGGTCTTTAAGCGCCTCCACCTTTTTGAGAATGGCGGACTTGTCCATGCAGCTCTGCTTCAGCACCGTTATCTTCCTGTTTCCCGTCGGCGCCGTCCCCTCGCCCTGCCAGTAAAGCTCCTCGTGCAGCTTCTCCCCCGGCCGGAGCCCCGTAAAGACGATATCTATGTCCTTATTCGGCTCAAGCCCGGATAGCTTTATAAGCTCGCCTGCGAGGTCCGCTATCTTTATCGGCTCGCCCATGTCCAGAAGGAATATCTCCCCGCCCCTGCCCATCGTCCCGGCTGTCATAACGAGCTGGACCGCCTCGGGTATCGACATGAAGTACCTTGTTATCTCCGGGTGCGTCACCGTTATCGGGCCGCCCTCGGCTATCTGCCTCTTGAATATCGGGATGACGCTCCCGTTACTGCCGATGACGTTTCCGAAGCGGACGGCCAGAAAGGTGGTCCCGGCCCCGTTAAGCGCCTGTACTATAAGCTCGGCCACCCGCTTGGTAGTGCCCATCACGTTCGCCGGGTTAACGGCCTTGTCTGTCGATATGAGGACGAACTTCCCGACGTTATTCTTAATCGCGATGTTCGCGGCGTTAAGGGTCCCGAGGACGTTGTTCCTTACCGCCTCCACGGGCTCGCGCTCCATCAACGGGACGTGCTTGTACGCGGCGGCGTGGTAGACGAGCTCTATATGATTTGACCTCATGGCCTCGGACAATTTCTCGGCGTCGAGGATGTCGCCGACGACCGGCAGGATGAGCTGCCCGGGAAACTCCTTTTTTAGCTCCAGCTCCAGCTCGTACATGCTGTTCTCATAGCGCTCGTAAAGTACAAGGACCCTGGGGCCGAACTGGCATACCTGCCGGCAGAGCTCCGAGCCTATCGACCCGCCGGCGCCGGTGACGAGCACGCCCCTCTCCTTTATCTCCTCTTCAAGGAGTTTTCTGTCGTGCTCCCTGGAGAACTTTATGGCCCTGCGGCCGAGGAGCGCCTCGTACGAGACGTCCTTCAACTGGTTCGTAAGCCCGCCGTCCTGTATGAGTTTCCCTATGCTCGGCACTACCTGGGTCTTTAGCTCCGCCCGCGCCGCTATGTCGGTCACGCGGACTATGTTCTTGTGTCCCGACGATGGTATCGCGACAATGAGCTCGTCAACGGCGTACTTCTTCGCGACCGCCGGGATGTCCTGGCATTTTCCCAGTACCGGCACGCCCTGGATGGTCGTGCCCTGCTTGTACGGGTCGTCGTCTACAAACCCGACCGCGTGGATGCCCAGGTGCTTGTTGTAGCGTATCTCGTTAAGCATGAGGACCCCGGCCTTTCCCGCGCCCGCTATGAGCACGTGCTTCCTGACCTTCGTCGAGACGGCCGACCTGTACTCGCGGGCGTACCTGACCATGAGCTTTGTGCCGGATATGAGCCCGAGGCTCAAGAGCGCCTCAAGAAGGAATACCGAGCGCGGGAAGTCAGTCAATCTATCCATGAAGACCATCAAGGCGAGAAATAGTGTAGAACCGAGGACGATGGCCTTCAAACTATCCATCAGGTCCTTCAGATACGCGAACCTCCATGAGGCGGAAAAGGTCCTGAAGTACACGTAGCTCGCCATCCTGGCCGCGACGATGAGCGGAAGGGTACGGTATAAGACCGGCATGTACTTTTCAGGCATCTTGAAGTCAAAACGTATGTAGAAGGCGAGCGCGAAGGCGAGGGCCACCGAAAACAGGTGGAAGCCTATCTTTATGGCGGTCTTGTACCT
>DAIDBB010000261.1 GCA_027310325.1 bacterium
TCATAGATACGGTCCTGGTGGTGATACTTACCGAGGTGATGGTCTTCTGGTTCAGGGAGATAGAGTACATGAGGATAATAATGGTTGTAACCCTTGTCCTCGCGCTTATCGCGGCGCGGACGCTGGCTATAAGGTTTTCACCGGCAAAACTGAAGGAGCGTTTATGAGCAAGGAAAAAATATTGATAATAGAGGACGAGATGGACCTACTGGCACTCATCGACTTTGGCCTTACGAGTAGGGGTTTCGCGACCGAGTGCGCCCTCGACGGGAGGGACGGCATGGAAAAGATAGGATCGTTTAATCCGGACGTCATAATACTGGACCTGATGCTCCCCGCGGTAAACGGATGGCAGATATGCGAGGAGCTGAAGAAAAGAAAAAAAGAGATACCGGTAATCATGCTGACGGCGAAGTCCATGCCCGAGGACAGGGTGAGGGGGCTTGAGGCCGGGGCCGCCGACTACATGACAAAGCCCTTTAGCATGAAGGAGCTTGTAATGAGGATAGACGGGCTCCTTGAGAAAAAAGGGGACGGGAAGGCCGTACGTGATTTCGGCCGTAACGGAAGTATAACAGTCCTGTAATAATCCCGTAACAAACGGCCGGTATAATGCGGAAAAAAGAGAGAAGGAGAAAAAATATGGATTGTCCATATTATAGGTTCGTAGAAAAGAGATGTCTCGCGTCGGTCACGCGCTTGAGCCCCGATGCCGAAGACTCCGTCAGGTACTGCACGACAGAGGAGCACTACAGGTGCCCGCTCCTGCTGGCAAGCGTATTGAGGGGCAACGCCAACCTGCTGGCCGCAAACTGACAGGGGCGGGCGGGGATTTCACGCGTTACGGCGGAGGCCGCCCCGAAAAATATAAGAAGGCTTATTTTAAAAAAAGAGGAGGTTACGTAAGGGATGAAGAGAAAACTCGCGATGATGCTGTCTTTGGTTGGACTGGCCGCAAGCGGGACCGCGTTTGCGGCGGACGATGCGCTCTTGAACAAGCTCGTCGAGAAAGGGACCCTTTCAAGGGAGGACGCTCAATCGATCCAGGCCGCGCAGCCCCAGACCCCGGAACCGCCGGCGGGGCTTAAGGGCCTATCGATCGGCGCTCTCGCCTACATCGACTATTCCTTCGGGGAGAAAAACGGCAACGGCACGCACTCCAACCAGTTCGCGCTCACAAGGGGCTACATAAACATAAAAAAGGAGATAACCCCGTGGCTGAGGGCCCGGATAACCCCTGACATAACCCAGACCTCGACGGGCGACTGGGAACTGAGGATGAAGTACCTTTACGCCGACTTCCTTACTCCCGACCTCGGAGGCGTCCTTACCGATAACGACGCGAGGGTGGGACTCGGGCATACGCCGTGGATCGACTTCGAGGAGACGATAAACGTCTACAGGATGCAGGGAACGATGTTCCAGGAAAGAAACGGCATACAGAGTAGCGCGGATATCGGCGCGGGTTTCCTCGGGAACTTCGGCGGAACCCTAACGAAGGACCAGCAGGCCGAGGTCGGGTACTCGACCCCCTATAACGGGAGGTACGGGACCTATCACATTGGCGTATATAACGGCGGCGGCTACCACGCCGCTGAAGCGAACCAGAACAAGTCCGTCGAGGCCCGGATATCGATAAGGCCGCTACCCGACTTTGCGCCGGGACTTCAGGTGAGCTATAACGGCATATGGGGCAAGGGGAACTCAACGGCGAATAACGGGCAGGGGAACAACTGGATAACGAACGCCGGGATGTTGAGCTACCAGATGAAGTACCTTGTGCTGGCCGGCCAGTACGTGACCTCGATAGGCGAGCAGTCCGGGAAGGACCAGAATAGCGGAAAGGGGTATTCGTTCTTCGGGGATCTTAGGCTTCCTTTCTACGATAAGGTCTCGGCCTTCGCCAGGTACGACCACTGGAACCCGGGGACCCAGAGCGCAAGCCCGGGCACGCAGCTCAAGCAAAATACCGTGATAGGCGGCCTCGGATACAGGATATACGGCAATAACATGATCATAGCCGACTACGAACGGGTACACTACGACGTAGCGGGCAAATCGGACGACAAGAAGGGGCAGGTGGTATTGCAGGTAAGTTTTTAGACGGTTTTACGGGGAGCCGCCGACACTTCCCGTAAAAAACCCGCCCGCAAGGGCGGGCTCTTCATCCTGCCTCCGGGGGGGCGGAAGCCCGCAACTTCCGCCTCCAAATCTCTAACACGGCGGCTCAAAAAAGGAAAGGAAAAAAGGAGAAAGAGATGAAAAGAACGCTAAAGACGGTTATTCTTCTGGGCTTAAGCCTCGGTGTGGCCGCAAGCGCCTCGGCCGAATCGCTCATAAACGGCGCAGGCGCGACCTTTCCGTATCCCCTCTACTCGAAGTGGGCGTTCGAGTACAACAAAATAAGCGGACTTAAGATGAACTACCAGTCCATCGGCAGCGGCGGCGGCATAAAGCAGATAAAGGCAAAGACAGTGGACTTCGGGGCGAGCGATGCGCCCCTTACAGCCAAAGACCTCGATGAATCCGGGCTTACGCAGTTCCCCATGGCCATAGGCGGGGTCGTGCCTGTAGTCAATATCGAGGGCATAGCCCCGGGCGCTCTCAAGTTGACGGGCACGGCGCTGGCTGAAATATACCTCGGCGACATCACGAAGTGGAACGACAAGCGGATAGCCGCGATAAACCCGGGAACGAAGCTCCCTGACGAGGCGATAACCGTCGTTCACCGCGCCGACGGGTCCGGCACGAGCTGGATATTCACCAACTATCTGAGCAAGGCAAGTAAGCCTTGGGCCGACAGGGTGGGCTTCGGAACCGCCGTAAACTGGCCGGTCGGGGTCGGAGGAAAAGGGAACGAGGGAGTGGCGACCTACGTAAAGAGGCTAAAAAACTCGATCGGCTACGTCGAGCTTGCCTATGCCGTGCCGAACAGGCTCACCTACACTGAGCTTGAGAACAAAGACAGGGTCTTCGTAAAGCCTACCGCCGATAGCTTCATGGCCGCTGCAGATGGCGCCGACTGGAAAAACGCCCCCGGGTACGCGGTGGTGCTTACCGACCAGCCCGGGAAAAACGCCTGGCCCATAGCCGGGGCGACCTTCATACTCGTATACAAAAACCAGACGAACTGCGCGACCGCCAAAGATGTGCTTAAGTTCTTCGACTGGTCTTACAGGAACGGCTCTGAAATGGCGCGGTCGCTCGACTACGTCCCGATACCCGAAAAGGTCTACAGCGTAATGGAAGAGACCTGGAAGAAGGAGATAAGGTGCGACAGCCAGGTGGTGTGGAAATAACCCTCCGGCAAGAAAAATGAGACGGAAGATACTGGCGGTTGACGATGAAAAGGATATCCTGAGGCTCCTTGAGCACAATCTCGGAAAAGCAGGATACGACGTCGTATCGGCCGAGGACGGCCCCGAGGCCATAGATTTGGCAAAAAGGGAGTTGCCCGACCTGATCATCCTCGACGCGATGCTCCCGAACGTCGAAGGGACCGAGGTATTGAAGACCCTCAAGAAGGACCGGGTTACGGACAGGATCCCGGTTATGATGCTTACGGCCAAGGGCGAGGAGCTCGACAGGGTCGTGGGGCTAGAGCTCGGAGCGGACGACTACATTGTAAAACCCTTCAGCCCAAAGGAACTCCTTTTAAGGGTCAATGTGCTCCTGGGGAAAAAGGGGCGAGGTGCGGGGACGGATGTAATAAAGGCCGGGGTGCTCGCCATAGACCCGGCGAAGTTCCGGGCGACTTTAAACGGCAAACCTCTGGAGCTTACATCGACTGAATTCAGGCTCTTGAGCGAGCTCGCGAGCTCCGGCGGAAGGCTTCTCGGAAGGGAATACCTCATGAAAAAGGCCTGCAGCGGCGAGAGCCACACGACGTTAAGGACCATAGACGCCCACGTAAGGAGGCTCAGGATGAAGCTCGGGGCGCACTGCGGATGCATAGAGACCGTAAGGGGGCTGGGATACAGGTTCAGCATCGACGGCCTTAAAGGTTAGGTCTCTCAAACTGAGCAGGGTTCACCTCTTTGAGCATCTTGCCTAGCCCATTACCTCCCAGACGTCCACGTCCCCGCCCTTGACGCCGACCTTGCCCGAAGCGACCATATAGACCACCTCGGCCACCTCAGCCGGAGGCCTACCCCTGTAACCTGAAAGGCGGGTGGCGGTTTCATCAGGGTTCACGCAGCAGACCCTCAAGCGGCCGCCCTCGAGCGCAAGCGTCTGAGTAAAGCCCCTTACGCCCCACTTCGTCCCGCAGTAAACGGACATATCGGCGTAGGCCTCCTTGCCCGCGGCGCTCGCGATGTTTATTATCCCGGCCCTCACCATCGGAAGGAAGACGCGGGTCATCTTAATGAGCCCTTCGAGGTTCGTCCTTACCTGCCGCTCTATATCCCCGATAGTCTGATTCCGGAATGGAGACCAGACCCCCACGCCCGCGTTATTTATGAGATAGTCTAATGCCCCGTACTTCCTTTTTACCCCGCCTAATGCCCTGGCAACGCTCCTATTGTCGGTAACGTCGAGGTTTATTAGTAACGTGTCCTCCGCGCCGAGCCTTGCGCACCTTTTTTGAGCCGCCTCGCCGCGCGCTTTTCCTTTGTTATAGGAGAGGACCAGACGAGCGCCCTCGCGCGCGAACCTGTAAGCGGTCTCCCTTCCTATTCCCGAGCTCGAACCGGTTATGAGCACGACTTTACCCTTCATACGGAAGATTATAGCCCCGTAAAGCACCCTTGCAAGCCGGGCGCGGACTTGAGTCACAGAAAAAAAGAGGTTGCGCGTGGTATCCATAGGTGCGTTTTGGGTAAAAGTGAAAAAGATTGTATGCGGATATTTTCGCAGACCGAAGTCACGGAAAAAAGAGTTTGTCCGTGGTATCCATAGGGCGTTTTTACGCATAGAATCTGAGTCCTCATATCGGGAAGCGCGAACAGGGCCCGCGAAAGGGACTCCGCGCGATTTTGTTCGATATAAAACGACGACTTAAGGAGGAGCAATGAGAAACATCAAGTTCATTCTGCTTTTGGCCTTCTCGGCTAGCCTTGTCGCGTGTTCGCCCAGGATCTACGGCAGGGTCGGCCTCTTCGACCCGTCGATGGCGCCGCTAAAAGGCGAGAACAACGAAGACACCGTCATAAACATGATAAACACGACCGCCGGCCTCGACAAGGCCTCTTATTCCATCAACGCGGACAAGTCCGGCAACTTCGAGTCCGCGAAAAAGGCGATAACCAGGGGCACCTACAAGGTCGAGGCGCACAGGATCGGTTTCGAGACCGAGACCAAAACCGTCGAGGTCGGGAGGTTCTCGAGCGTGGATATCGAGTTCAAGCTCAAGAAGATCCCAGAGGGCAAGAGAAAGTCGCTGGAGAACGCCAGGTCAGACGAGGACAAGATAATAAACCCCGGCGAGGTAAACATTCAGCCTCCCTCGCTGTAGGCGGAGATAAAGGGCTTTTGGGTCGATAATCCTTTAAATGAGGTGAAGGATATGGTCAGGCAAGGTCTAAAGCTAATCTCCATTCTGATTGTTTCGATGCTCCTTTTTTCCTGCGCAAGGAACGTGGAGCTCCAGCTTAACGTAAGGGCGAGCCTCGAGGGCAAGCCGCTTAACCAGGCCGTAGTAAAGGTTGACGGCGCGGAGCTCGGGCGCACGGGGACGAACGGCGTTTTCTCAGCCGTGTTGCAGAGGAGGCCAGGGACAGAGGTGAAGCTCGCGGTCGATAAATATCTGGACGGACACCACATAAGGCCCTGGCAGGGCTCCTTTGTCGTAAAGGTCCAGGAAGGCGCCGGCAGGGGCGAATACACCTTCGACGCCGAGCTCAAGGGGAGCAACTACTTCACGGTAAAAGTTGCCGGCAAGGAGGGGCCGGTTAAGGGCGCGGCCATAGAATTAAACGGCAAACCGGCTGGCGAGACCGACGCCGAAGGCAAATATACCTATGAGTCCGATAAGCCGCTCAAGAACAGGATGGAGATAGCGGTAGCGAGGAAAGGGTACGGGGCCTGGAAAAAGACGGTAAGCGTCGAGCCGGGTGATACGGTCGAGGCCGCGCTCAACAGGCAGACGATACTCAACGTCAAGGCCCTTACCGACGAGTACGGGGTAACAAGGCCGCTTCCCGGTGTATCCGTCTCAATAAACGGGGATAACGTCGGCAAGACCGATAAAAACGGCACGCTCGTCTACAAAAACAGGGGGGAAGGCAAAAAGGTAAACGTCGAGATGGCCGCCGCGGGGAGGACCCCAAGGGCATGGAAGAAGTCGGTCATCATGGACGGGGACACAACGGTCGAGCGTTTCTTCTACTCGGCCTCCCCCGCGTCCATAAGGACCGGGATATACGGCTACGTGAGCAACACCCCCGGCGAGACGCTTGACGCCGAGCGCGCGAGGATGGCCGAGGCGCTCGGGAACCGCCTCTTCAGCTACCTGAGCTTCAAGGAGGTCCCGCAGGATTCACTCGTAAAGAACATAAGAAAATCCAGGCTCAATATAGACGCCCTGACGTCAAAGGGCTGGAACAGGTCCGCGCTCGGCGCCGACATGATAATCCTCGGCAGCGCCATGAAGGATAGTAGCGGCACTACCTTCGAGACCAAGGTCTATACGTCGAACGGCAAGCTCCTCTTCAGCCAGATAAATAGCGTAAGGAGGGAGTCCGACATAAAGAGCGCCGCGAAGAAGGTGGCCGATAACATCATCGAGCAGTTCCCGTTCGAGGGCACGGTTGTCGCGGTAGACGGCGACAAGTACCAGATAAACCTCGGCAAGACGGACTACGGCATGAGCCGCGGCATGGAGTTCGACCTCCTCGACCCGAAGACCGACCTCTCGGGCAGGGCCGTCGGCTACAAGAACATAGGGACACTGAGGATTTCGAGCGCCAGGGCTGACTCTTCATGGGGCGCCGCCGAAGACGTCAAGAAGGACAGAAGGGTACTCGTCGGCAACAAGGTCGTAAGGAGAGTCGTTAACGAGGAGGCCGCGGCAGGGGCCAAGACCTCGTTTACGCTCCTCGCCAGGGGCGGGTCCGAAGGGGCGCTTGCCCACGTAAACGTATACATGAACGACGAATGGGTCGGCTCGACGGACCCGTCCGGGAAGATCGAGATACCGGCCCGGCTCGGAAAAAAGCACAGGCTGCTCCTCTACAGGCACGGCTATGACAGGCTAAGCGACGTCGTGTACCTCAATAAAAACTCCGAGACAAGGGAGTTTACGCTTGCCGCCAACAACTCGACCTTCAGGGTCGAATCCGAGCCGACCGGGGCCGAGGTCCTTATCGATGGCGTTGCCGTCGGGAGGACCCCGATACTCGACGGCAGATCGGTAAGCTTCGGCTTCCACACAGTTAAGCTCAGGGCCGGGGCCGACTACCGCGACTGGGAAGAGGTCGTGGAGTTCAACAGGAAGTCGGTCGACATGACCGGCGGCAGCAGGGTCATGTTCTACAAGGACTTACTCAAGATCGGGGCGCGCGCCGAGGCCGCCAACGACGTAAACGGCGCGATCGGGATATACAAAAGCGTGGAGAGAAAGCACCCCGACTACTCTAACATCAAGAGCAGGCTGGGACAACTCTACATGGACAGCAGGCAGGACTACGCCTCGGCGATAAAGGAGTTCGAGGACGTCTTGAGCGTCCCGGAGAACAGGGACCTCGTTTACAAGCAGTTCTCGGTCGCCTACGCGAACCTCGGTCACGCCTACTACGAGGCGGGTAACGAGCTTATAAGGTCCGACAGGAACGCCGCTGCGGCCGACCTCGCCAAGGCCATCCAGAACCTCGAGAAGGCGAAGCAGAACACGAGGTTTTACCCGGCGAACATCTACGAGGAGGCCCTGCACGACACCTACTACTACACGGCACTCTCGTACCACAAGCTCTATCTCCTGACCAAAAAGCCGGCCCTCCTTGAAAAGGCGGACACCGCGTGGAGGGAGTACTTCGACTTCTTCCCGAAGAAGCTCGAATCCGACCATGGGTTCGCGACCATACGCGAGGGCGCGCGCAAGTACTGGGCGCAGGTCAAGGACATGAGGTGACGAAAAAGGCCCTCCTCGCGGCATGGGCCGCCGTAGCCATGACGGCGGCCCACGGCACTCGGGCCCTCGGCGGGGGCCTCTCACCGGAGGCGCCGGCCGCCGCGTGCGAATACGCCGTATCCATGCCGGCGCCGGAGCCCGCAGCGTGCAGCGCGGACGAGACGGATTCGGCCCCGGAGATACCGTCGGTAGAGCCGCTCTTCGTAAGGGCATTGACCGGAATCAGCGCCGGGCATAACGACTACAACCCGGTCTGGTCCCCGTCAGGAAGGCTCATCGCGTTCGAAAGGAACATCGAGGAGAGGAGAGAGATACACATAGTCAGCGAGAACGGCGCCATGGTGAGCAAGGTCTACTATACGCCCTACGGGATTGAGGGGGACGGCGGGCTTGCGATACCCGGGATAAAGGAAGAAGATAGTTTTAACTCCGGCATAAGCTGGGCCCCGGCGGAAGACCGCTTCGTCTTCATGAGTAACGCCGCCATGGGCAACTACGACATATACCTCCGCGACCTTAAAGGAAACTCGACCGTTAGGCTCACGAACGACCCGACCAAGGACGGCCAGGCCGACTGGTCCCCGGTCGAGGGGCGAATAGCCTTCGTATCGGGCCGCTCAGGGAAGGCGGAGGTGTACATACTCGACCTGGCGGCAAGGAAAACGACGAGGCTTACGCGCGGTGAAAAGGAGTACCTCTACCCGCAATGGTCGCCTGACGGCAGGAACATAGCCATGATCTACGGGAGCAACGGGAACCACAAGATAGAGGTCATATACGATATAGGAAGGCCGCGCGAATCTGCAAGGCGGCTTACAACGTGGAGGTACGACGACCTGAGGCCCGTATGGTCCCCTGACGGAAAGAAGATAGCCTTCTACACGAACTACAACGTCGAGGGCGACCCGGCCCGCTGGTCGATAGCGGTGGTCGACGCCGACGGAAGCGGGCCCACGGAGGGAGAGGGGCTCGCGGCAAGCGTCGTCGCCGCGAACGTCGTCCCGGATATGGAAAGGGGCCCGGCGTGGCTCCCGGACGGCAAAAGGATAGCGTACGTGAAGAACGACGGAAACAGGTTCAACCCCATATACATAGTGAACGCGGAGGACAGGACCGATCTCCTCCTTAAGACGAATACGAAGATGAACCACGACGTTTCCTGCTCCTCGCGAGGTGTGCTGGCCTTCAGGGCGCAGGCCGAGCAGTGGGACCATATATACCTTGCGGGGCTCAGGGACGCGGGCGTAAAAGTATCGAGGACGGGGCCCGGAAGATGACGGCAAAGTTAAAAAAGATATCGATCGCCCTCGCGGCGCTTTTATTCCTGAGGCCAGCGTTCTCCTTCGCCGGGCCCGTTGCAAGCGGGGTGGAGGCGCTCCGGAAAAACCGGTATGAGGAGGCGGTCGTCCTTTTCGCTTCAGCGCCGGAGGACGTAAGGAAGAACGCCCTTGCGGACCTTAACTTCGGCATGGCGCTATCCGAGAGCGCCAAGCTGTATAAAGACCTCTACGGCCTTTCAATAAGGCTCCACGCGGACTATCTCGAAAGGGTAGCGTCCGTAAAGGGGAGCGAGCGGAGCCGCTACGCGAGGCTCTACCTCGGCAGGACCCTTCTCGAGGCCGGTAATCCCAGGGAGGCGGCAGCTGACCTCGAAAGGTTCCTCGCGGAAAAAGGCGTAAGCGAAAACTACCGGCAGGCGGCTCTCGCGGGCCTCGGGCTGGCCTACCACAGGATAGGCGCCGGGAAGAAGGCGCTGGCCGCATGGGGGAAGGTAAACTCCACGGACCCCATGGTTCTAACGGAGCTCGCCCGCGCCTACGCATCGGCGTCGCGCGAAGGCGAAGCGGTTATCCTTGCCGACAGGGCCTTTGCCGCGATAAAGGCGTCAAAGAAAAGGCCCGGCGGTATTGTCACGGCCAACCTCCTTGGCGTCTATGCGTCGAGGGGGCTCGTGGACAAGGGGTTCGAGGCGTTAAGGCTATCGGGCACATCCGACCTCGGCGGCTACTCCTACGAGGAGAGGATATCCGAGTATAAGAGCATAAGGTTCTATGATACGCGGCTTCTTTCCGACCTTTCCGCCTTCTACGGCGCCGCCGCGATAAGGTCGCTCAAAGAATCTTCCGGCGACGATAAGCTTAAAGGCATAGCCGGGTTTTATCTCGCGGAGACGTACGCCCTCATGAACGACGTTACCTCTTCCGAGGCCGCAAGAACGGCCTCGACCGGTCTGCCGGCGCGGCTCAACTATCGGGCCGAGCTGCTCGCCGTCGAGAACCTTTACCGCGCGGGCGGTAAAGACGCGGCTATAAGGCGGCTTAAAAATTGCTCCGGGGGGCCGGACGCGCTAACGGCAGAAGCGCTCTCTACGTGCGTAACGCTCGGCGTGAGGTGCGGCGAGCTCGCCTCAAAGGCCGAGTCGGGCGGAGCCAAAAGGCCCGCTGCCTTCAACCAGGCGCTCGGCAGGTACTTCCTCTTTGAAAAGGACCCGGCCAAGGCCCTGCGCTACATGGAGGAAGGCAGGGACAAGGCCAACAAGAACAAGGTCGAGTTCAACCCGCCCAGGGCCCTTACCGCGCTTGCCGAGGCGTACTGGGCCGCCAAGCAGTACCCGGAGGCCCTCGAGATATTCTTCGGGATGAACAGGCACTTTCCGGCCACCCGCCAGCTCCAGATGGTTTTGCAGGGCATATACTCCATGGAGCAGAAGAGCGCCGGCGACGTGAAGATACTCTAATATAAGCTTTCTCAATAAAGGAGGTACCGATGAAGCGCTTGAGTCTGGGAACACTTCTTTTGACGGTAATTCTGTCCTCGTCTTTCGCGCCGGCCATGGCCGCGCCGAGAAGCGACGGGGCCCCGAACGGCGGGACCCTCAAGTACGGAGAGTACGGAGCGCCCTCGACGCTCGACCCCATTACCGGTAACGACATGATATCGCTCAGGATTAGCGAGCTCGCCTTTAACGGGCTCGTCGGGATCAACGAGAGGCAGGAGGTGGTCCCCGAGCTTGCCGAGAGGTGGGAGGTCTCCGGCGACGGCCGCGTCTATACGTTTTATCTGAGGAAGGACGTCGTCTGGCACCAGCGCGAGGGGGAGACCGCCGCGGCCCCGGTCCCGTTTACGGCGGACGACGTCGTATACACCTATAACGTCATGATGAACCCGAATACCGTTACGCCACTCAAGGTGAGATACGAATTCATAGAAAGCGTTACGGAGATAGACAAGTATACCGTCAAGTTTACGCTAAAAAGGCCGATACTTAACGCGCTCGCCAAGTTCAGCTTCAAGGTGATACCGCACCACGGGCCGCGGAGCGCGGAGTCCCTCACCAGGGACGACCCGTTCACCAGGAGCCCCATCGGCACCGGGCCGTTCAGGCTCAAGAACGTCTCCGCCGACAGGGAGGTGATACTCGAAGCGAACGACAGTTACTTCAAGGGACGTCCGCACCTTAACGGCCTCGTCGCCAAGCCCTTCGCCGACCAGAACATAATGAGCCAGGCGCTCCTCTATAACGCCATAGACATGATAGCGCTCGTGAACCCCAGGGCGATACCCGAGATACAGGGCGACAAGAGGTTCGTCCTCGCCCCGTATAACGCCCTATCGTATTCGTTTTTCGCATACAACATGCGTAACCCGCTCCTCGCGGACAAGCGCGTGAGGAAGGCCTTCACCTACGCGGTAAATAGAGATGAGATGCTCAATTCCTTCTTTAACGGGCAGGGTACGATCGTCTCCGGCCCGTTCGCTCCGGGAAGCTGGGCA
>DAIDBB010000302.1 GCA_027310325.1 bacterium
GAGAAAGACCCGGACATCGAAGTGGTCGCGACCGCCGTCGACGGCAGGTTCGCCCTGGCAAAGGCGGAAAAGCACAGGCCGGATGTCATAACGCTTGACATGGACATGCCCGGCATGGACGGGCTTACCACCCTCAGGCACCTAGTGACCGACTTCGGGATACCGGTCGTGATAGTAAGCTCGCTCACGGACAAGGGCGTGGAGCTTACGATGAAGGCCTTCGAGCTCGGCGCCGTTGAAGCGGTCGCAAAGCCGAGGGACGCTATATCAATCAACATACGCGAGATCGCCGAAGAGCTCATCCGGAAGGTCCTGGCGGCAAGCCTCAGTTCCCCGTCGAAGCTCTTCCTCGAACCCGGGCCTTCGGCGCCTGAAGAGCCCGAGGGACCGGTCGCAAAAAAGGAGCTTACCGGCCGTTTTGCCGATTTTGTCACGGTCATCGGGGTATCGACCGGAGGGCCCAACGCGCTTACGCAAATGCTGCCCGGGCTTCCGGCCGACCTTCCGGCCGGAGTGCTCGTGGTGCAGCACATGCCGCCAGGCTTTACCGGGGTCTTTGCCGCGCGTTTAAATAAGATCTGCTCGCTGAAGGTGAGCGAAGCGAAGGACGGCGACCCGGTCCTGCCGGGCAGGGTCCTCGTGGCGCCCGGGGATGCGCATATGAAGGTCAAGAAGACGCCTTTCGGCTCAATCGTCGTACTCAACTCAAGGCCGCCCGTGAACGGCCACAGGCCCTCCGCCGACGTCCTCTTCGGCTCCGCGGCCCTCGAGTACGGCCCGAACGCCCTGGGCGTCATCATGACGGGCATGGGAGATGACGGCGCGGAGGGCATGGGAGAGATAAAAAAGGCCGGGGGCAGGACCATAGCGCAGGATGAAAAAAGCTCCGTCGTATTCGGCATGCCGAAAGCCGCCATAAAAAGAGGTTACGCCGACAGGGTCCTTCCGCTCGATGAGATGGCGGCGGCGATAACGGAAGAGGCCAGGCGGAATTGTTGCGACAGGGCCGCGGAGGCCTCATGATGAAGAAAAGCCGTACCCATAGGTTCCTCGTGGCCGACCATGCGGACAATCACGGACGCCGTCGGGTCCGTCGGCGGGGTTGTCCCGGACAGGGAGGCCGTGGAGAAGCGCTTCGAGCCCGTGCCAGGCATGTTGCTGAAGGATATTTCAATCGACATCGAGAGGGATCGTATGCAGCTGACCGGTAATCTAGAAGACCTCGGACTGGGAGAGATATTCCAGATCCTCAATTTCAGCGGGAAGTCCGGCACGCTTCGCCTCCGAAGCACGAAAGGGGAAGGCCTTGTCGTTTTCAGGGACGGAAGCGTTGTAAAGGCCGCTTCGGCCGCCATAAAGGAAAACGTCGGAGACCTGCTTCTGAAGGAGGGCGCCATAACCTTGGAGCAACTCGGCTCGGCAAAGGAGAGGCAAAAGAAGTACGGGTTCGCGGAGCCGCTCGGAAGGATCCTTAAAAGGGATTGCAAGGTGAGCCCCGATCTTATCGAAAATATCGCCAGAAAACATATAGAAAAAGCCGTCCATACGCTCTTTTTCTGGCAGGACGGGTACTTCACCTTCGAGCTTGGCGATTACCGGGAGACCCCGGCCATCGTACAGGCCGACCCGCTCCAGCATACCCTGATGAAGGGGATGAACCCCCAGTTCCTTGCCATGGAGGGCCTGAGGCTCGTCGATGAGTCGAAAAAGGACCCGGCAAACCCGGCCCCGCCTGCAAAGGAGGAGAAGGAAGAGGCGTCCGAGGGAAAGATCGACACCAGGCGTTACGCCCAGGAGTTGCTTAAGGAGATAGGCGATGACGGCGGCTTCCCGAGCGCCGGCACGGAGGCCCCGGTCGTTGCCACCAGCAAGGGGCTAAAGGTGCTTAAGGAGATGCTCGAGGAGCTCACCAGGCCGCTTTCCCTTAACGAAATAGTGCTTCTGGTCCTCAGGTTCAGCAGCGAAATGATAAACAGAACCGTGGTTTTTACCGTAAAAAACGGCCGTCTTGTTGGATTTGGGCAATCAGGTATTGAGTTAAACGAGGGAATAGCCGATAACAAGGTAAGGAAGATGAGCATACCCGAGGAAGGTCCGTCCATACTGACGGACGCGATAAATGAAAAAAGGATCGTGGTGAAGGACCTCGTCAAAACGCCCTGGAACGACTATATCGTCGAGCATCTCGGAGGGCGGAGGCCTGTTGAGGCGTTCGCCGCGCCCGTAATGGTCCAGGGAAAGGTGGCGATGATATTGTACGGGGACAACGTGCCCGGCGCCAATAAGCTTGACGACCTGTCCACGCTCGATATATTCCTCGGGCAGACCGGCGTCGCGATAGAAAGGATGCTGCAGAAAACAGACGCGGGGGCCCATGAAGGCAGGACCCGTCAAGACGGCGTCCAAAAACATGATAAGCGAGCGATATGAATATGATAGTATCGTGCACCGAATGCAATAAAAAGTTCAATTTCGACCCGAAAGACCGGTCAGGGGACGTGAGGCTCAAGTGTAGCGCCTGCGGGTCCGTTTTCATTGTGTCGGTCGGCGCAAAGAAAGGGACCGGCGAAGCGCCCGAAAGCGCCGTAAAGATACTCGTCGCTACCGACGACGACGAGATCGGGGACGCCGTCGAGGCCTTGCTCAAGGGAAAGGACCTGAGCATCACGAAGTCCCGCGACGGCAACGAGGTTATCGGGATCGCGCAGCGCCTCAGGCCTCAAGCGGTCGTTCTCGACGTGGCCCTTCCGGGGCTTTACAGCTTTTCAATCTGCGAGACGATAAAAAACACGCCGGCTCTCAAGGACATCAAGGTCCTGCTCCTCTCCGAGGCCTTCAACCAGAAGAGATACAGGCGGAGGCCGACCTCGCTTTTCGGCGCCGATGATTTCGTGGAAAAACACGATATACG
>DAIDBB010000303.1 GCA_027310325.1 bacterium
ACGAGAAGATGAGCGACCAAGTAGTTATAAAAAGCGTGCGCCACGCAAGGCCGCTATTTTCTTTCCAGAACTGCGGGTCTTCAGGTTCCCATTTTGTTAGCCAGGAAGACATCAGATTCTCCTTTCGCGTCTTTTTAGTAAAAAAACCGCCCTGGAGGCATTCGCCAGCGGCCTTACATATCTGTTGCCGCCGGCGGCTCCAAAAAAAAGCGGGGCGGCTGAGCCGCCCCGCTTTTCACGCTACTTGTACTGAATAATATTCGTGGTCGAAGGAGCCCTTCTGTACCACCTTACGACCTGATAAGGCCTCCAGAGGTACTTGTAAGGGTTAATGACCACAAAGTGCGCAAGCCTTGAGAACGGAATAAGGCCTATAAAGAGCATCGCGTTGAAGATGTGGGTCTTGGTGATGAGCGGCAGGTTGCCTACATACGCGACGTTAGGGTTGAACTTGAAGATCGACCACATCCAGGGCACCGCCGACCCGGCATACCAGTTGGAGCCCCACCTGTAGAGGATGGCGTTTCCAAGGCCGGTTATCACCTGCACGAGAAGGACGATAAGCACAAGGACGTCCCACCCGCTTGTAACGGCCTTGACCCTCGTGTTCGTTATCCTCCTGTAGGTAAGCATAAGCAGGCCGAAGAAAGCGAGAAGGCCGAATGCCAGGGCGGTTATCTCAAGGATGTAGAGCCTTACGGGCACGCCGTTCCACGCGAGTATCGCGCTAGGGAAGAATATCCCGAAGATGTGCCCGACAAGGATTGTAAGTATCCCGTAGTGCCAGGGAAAAGACCCGAAGAAGAGGGTCTTGTTCTCAAGGAACTCGGAAGACTGGCTTGACCATGTAAACCTGTTGCTCGCGAACCTCCATATGGTTCCGACGATCGCTATTGTCAATAGCACGTACGGCATTGCGCCAAACAATATTTGATTCATTTATCTAGCCTCCTTTAACATCTTTGTCTATGACTTTGTAGATGGCGGTGATGAGATGGCTGTACATATTTTTTCTATTCTTGTCAAAGTTCTTTACGAGCTTCTCCATCGCGAGGATGAGGAAGGTCTCCCTGAAGTTCTTCTTCAGCTCCCCATCCTTCATGAAGCTCAGGAACCTGAGGACTACCGGCAGATGGTCGGCGAGTTCACCCTTCGCAACTTCATCGTAGGGGAACCCGGATTCCCTATACATCGACTTTATGGTCGCCAGCTGATTACTCCGCTTAAACCCGTCATAGATATGAGATCCCAAGTCAAGCGTGTATTCGGTGGTGAGCTCGAAGGTGTAGGAGTATACCCCTTGAATGTCATCAAGGGGTATCTCCTCCATCTCCTTCTTGAAATTCTTGAGCTCTTCCACCACCTCGGGAGGATACTGGGGATAATTCGCCAGGGCCTTGATGCAGTCCTGGACCCTTATCTTTATATCCTCAAGAGGGTAGTCCAGCAGACCCGCGAGGTGATCGTATAAGCTCTTTTCCATGACCATCATCTAAATCACCAGCTCCTGTCGACGAGTTCCTGCCGCTTGTTGCCGAAGCCGACCGTACCTCTCTTCTCGAACATGGTCCTCGGGTCGACGGTCGACATGGTCTCGCGGTGGGTTTCGGGTATTACGAACCTCTCCTGGAAGGTCGCCAGCGAAGTGAGCCTGTAGATCTCGTCGGCGTCCTCCGTTGTGAGGCCTACCTGTGAAAGGGCCGATTTCGCGGCGCTCTCGCCTACGTCCCCTATCCTTCTCTGGCGTATATAGAGCCTTACAGCCATCTGCTTCTTGAGCGACTCGAGAACGACCTGCTCGTTACCGGCGGAAAGAAGGTTCGCGAGGTACCTGAGGGGCACCCTCATCTTGTCTATCTGGTTAAAGAACTCTACCGACTCCGGATCGAAGGTCCCGCCGTTCTCCGCCTTTGACTGATGGAGTATCGGCGAAAGAGGCGGCAGATAGAAGTTCATCGGAAGTGTCCTGAACTCCGGATGGTTCGGCATCGAAATGCGCCACTTCTTGAAGAACTTGTAGGACGGCGACTGAGTGGCCGCGACTATCCAGTTCTCGTCGATGCCGGCCTTCCTGGCCGCATCCTGAACGCGGGGATCGTTGGGATCGAGTATTATGTCCCTCATCGCGTCGACGAGCCTTTCATCAGGCGTCTTGGCGACTTCTTCGATCCTGTCGGCGTCGTAGAAAAGGACGCCTACGAAGCGGATCCTTCCCGTGCAGGAGTGAGCGCACGCGTTTACCTGGCCGGTCTCAGTCCTCGGGTAGCAGAATATGCACTTTTCGGACTTGCCGGTCGCCCAGTTATAGTAGGGCTTCTTGTACGGGCAGGCGCTTACGCAGAACCGCCATGCGCGGCAGGTGTCCTGGTCTATAAGGACTATTCCGTCTTCGCCCCTCTTGTATATGGCGCCTGACGGGCAGGACGCTACGCACGCGGGGTTAAGGC
>DAIDBB010000319.1 GCA_027310325.1 bacterium
CCCATGAACAGTCCTCCGTGGGGGTAAATATCGCGAGTATCGAGTCCAGCAAAGGCAACATCTCTAAGGCGTTAAAAAACGCCGAGCCGGGGATAACGCTTATTGGACTCGAAAGGCACATAATGCTTTACATCGGGTCAAAGGGAGGTCGCCCTTACGTGATCCATCAGTTCGTGGGGTACAGGTCCGGCAAGAGATTCAAGACGGTAAATAGGGTCGACGTCACGACGCTTAATCTTGGCGCGCGCTCCAGGGAAGGGTCGTTTAAGGCAAGAATAAAAAGCGTCACCGAAGTGCTTGCGCCACAGGGCGGAAAAACACCCGACCATAGCAATCCCGCATCCACCCTCTGATAGTTTAACAGGATCTTCCTCTTCGCTTACCTTAATACAATTCCCTAACGGGATTTCCTCTCTAATCTTTTCTTAATGTTTATTTTGTATAATTAAAGTCGTAATGATGCTTTTCGGATGCGTAAGGAGTAAAGTGAAGGCTGAAAAAATAAAAGGCTTGATGTGTTTTACATCGTAGCGCAGCTTGCCTTAGCAGTGGCAATGGTGTCTGCCATTGCCGTCTCTTAATCCCGCCGTCCTTATTTAACTACCCGCTTAAATCCGCACTCCGGGGAGGTGAAATTTACCTCCCCACTTCCTTTCTTGCTCAAATTCTGCCCGCGTTTGAAAGGGCCTGGCTTGACTTTGCCATGTATTTATAATAACCTAATTTATATAGCAAAATCCCCTAACCCCCCGCAAAGACCCGGACAACGCATTCTCCGGTAAGCAGAGATGAAAATAGGCAACAAACTCATATTCTCCTTTCTACTTGTCACACTTCTGCCGACCATACTGCTGGCCTTTCTTACGACGGCTCTCATAAGCGGAAGCAAGAAGGAAGACGCGCAAGAGACCTTAAACCATAACCTCAAGGCCGCGTGGATGCAATATTACGCCAGGGCCTACCAGATGCAGTACGGCATGCTTCAGGCCTCTGCGGAGGGCTTTATAAAAAAAGCCATCGCTGACAGGGACAAGCAGCTTTTAAGAGGCCAGATGAAGGCCTGGAAACGTCACCGGCCGTACGTAGACATATGGGATGTGGTCGATAGCAACGCGATGACCATAGCGTCACTAAATAGCGACCGCTCCGGGGTGCACCTTTCCTTCAACGGACTTGTCGAAAAATCCATCGAGAAAAAGGCCTCCTTCATATCGACAGAGATAGTCCCCTATGACGTGCTCAGGTTGGAAGGCATAGCTGAGAAGGCAAAGGTCTCGACTTATGATAAAAAGGACGGCTCTGCCGTTAAGCCTGAACTCATTGAGGGCATGGTGCAGCTTGTCGTAACGCCGGTTCTCGACGGTAAGAATTCCGTCATAGGGGCGATCATTACCGGGGACATCATCAATAACGACCCTTCGGTGCCCGACGCCCTTGCGGACAGCATACCCGGGTCTCTGGTCACCATAGCCATGGGTGATACGCAGATATCGACCAACGTGATGGACGGGAACGGCAAAAAAACCATCGGGCAATCGATCCCGAAAAGCGTTCTTGATGAGATAGGCACCAAAAGAGGATTCAGGGGCGAAACGTCGATCGCGGGCAGGTATTATATCGCCGCTTTCGACCCTATTTTAAATAACGACGGCAAGGTCATAGGTTCTCTTTTCGTTGGTATTCCGCGGGAGGGGTTCCTCGAGCTCAAATACAAGAACATAAAGGCCGTGGCGACTATCGCCCTTGTCGGACTTTTCATTGCAACCGGGGTAGCTTCCTTCATCACTTATATGATAACGAGGCCCATAAAGGCCCTGACCAAGAAAGCGCAGCTCGTCTCCACGGGAAACCTTAATATCCGTACCGGTGTGCCCGGGGCCGGCAAGGACGAGTTGGCCGACCTTGCCAGGACTTTCGACATAATGGTCAAGAACCTGAGGGAAAACGAGGACAGGATCAGGGTCGGGCAGGACAAGCTCAGGCAGCAAAAAAACCTCATTGAATCGATAATAAACAGCCTCCCGTACTGCATCTACGTCATAGAGCGGAACCTCGGCATAGTCGTCTGGAATAGGCACGCCTCACAGGCCTGCCCCGTGTGCAAGTGCAGCGCCGGAGAGAACTGCTACAGCATCAACTTCATGGCGCACCTCTCGAGCGGGGAGTGGAAATACAAGCTTGAAAAGGTCATATTAGGCGTATTCGAAACGGGCGAGGCGCGCCAGCTTGAACAGAAGGTGACGCTGCCGGACGGCAGGACCGTGATTCTCCGGACAAGCATCTTTCCGATACGCTCCGGAAACGGAGGGCAGGCCGACTACGTTGTATGGATGGCCGAGGACGTGACAAAAGACAAGGAGATAGAGGCTGGCATAATATCGAGCGAGAAGCTCGCCGCCATAGGCCAGCTTGCCGCCGGAATCGCCCACGAGGTCAATAACCCATTGGGCGGCATACTTAACTGTCTTTACAACTTCAAAAATAAGAAGCTTACCGACGAGAGGAAGTACGAGTACCTGGACTTCATGGAGGAAGGCATAAAAAGAGTGCAGAACATAGTCCGGCAACTCCTTGATTTCTCACAGCAGCATGAACCCGAACTGACGCTTACCGACATAAACGGGATGATAGAGGGGATAATCCCCCTTTTCATCCATTCGATCAAGGACAAGGACATAAGGCTGGTAAGGAACCTCGGCCAGGGATTGCCGTCCATACTTGTCGACAGGCATCAGATAGAGCAGATACTCGTAAACCTTATACTGAACGCAGTGCAAGCCCTCGGGGACGAGGGGCTCATAGAGGTCTCGACCAGGTTCGAGGGCAAATGGTACTGCATCATCGTCTCGGACAATGGCTGCGGCATACCCCCGGAGAACCTGTCCAAGATATTCGACCCGTTTTTTACGACAAAAGGGGTTGGCATGGGCACGGGCTTGGGCCTTTCCGTAAGCCGTGGTATAATAGAGCGGCACAGGGGAAAGATAGACGTCGAGAGCAAGGTGGGAGCGGGCACGGTCTTCAAGGTCTCACTGCCGATCGTCACTTCTAAGGAGAATTCATGGCAAGGACTCCAAGGATACTTATAATAGACGACGAACCCCTCATGAGGATTTCCATTAGCGACGCCCTCAAGGCCGACGAGTACTATGTAAAGGAAACGGGC
>DAIDBB010000332.1 GCA_027310325.1 bacterium
CGGCTATGTAGCCTACGACGGGCTTCCTTACGTTCCTCTTTATGAAGTCCGCGGCGTCCTCCTCGGCGTTTCCGCCTATCTCGCCTATCATGACTATCGCCTGCGTATCGGGGTCTTCGTTAAAAAGCTCGAGGACGTCTATGAAGTTGGTGCCGTTAACCGGGTCGCCGCCGATGCCGACGCATGTCGATTGCCCGAGCCCGAGGCTTGTGAGCTGATCAACCGCCTCGTACGTGAGGGTCCCGCTTCTGGAAACGACGCCAATGGAGCCGGCCTTGTGGATGTGTCCCGGCATGATCCCGATCTTGCACTCGCCGGGGGTTATGACGCCGGGGCAGTTCGGGCCTATGAGGCGGGAGTCTTTTCCTTCCATGAACTTCTTGACTTTTACCATGTCGAGGACCGGGATGCCCTCGGTTATGCAGATTACGAGCCTTATCCCGGCGTCCACCGCCTCCATTATTGCGTCCGCGGCGAAGGCCGCGGGGACGTATATGACGGACGCGTCCGCGCCCGTTTTTTTGGCCGCCTCCTCGACGGTGTCGAATACAGGGATGTTATCGACGGCCGTTCCGCCCTTTCCGGGCGTGACGCCTGCGACCATCTTCGTGCCGTAGGCGACCATCTGGCGGGTGTGGAAGGTGCCCTGCTCGCCGGTTATGCCCTGGCATATGACCCTGGTGCGCTTATTAACGAGTATGCTCATCTAAAAAACCTCCGGGGGTTTTTTGTTATTAGTTATGATATGACCCGCAAAACTATTCTTCCATATACGGACTGATGAGCGCTTCCCAGTCCATCTCAGATATGCACTTTTTTAATGATACATAGCACATTACAGGCGTCTTTTCTTTTGTCCCAATATAACTTCGATTTTCTTATGTTCATTAACCTCATATACATCTATTGAATCAATTTCTGAGGAACCTAAATCCGCCGCTTGAGTTACGCTTCGCCCTGAGGACGGCTCGCGGCTTTCTGCCTCGGCTGCGCTCACCCGCTCAGCCTTATGCGCTGTTCACCCTTGGCCCATGGGATTTTTTTAAAGGCAAAGCAAAAACGGATTGCTTCGCTTCGCTCGCAATGACGGCTCCCCTCACCCTTCCCTCTCCCACAAGGGGAGAGGGGCAATACGAAAAGACCTATAAAGTCTCCCCTCCCTCGATGGGAGGGGATTAAGGGGAGGGTGAACGGACTACATTCGGCTTCCGCCCCATCCCGGCCTTCCGCCTGCGCCGGGGGCGGCGGAAAACGGCAACAGCCCTCTTTCTTAACGGGGCCGGGGGAGATTATTGATGCGCCTTATAATCCCCCTTTGTCCCCCTTTATAAAAGGGGGACAAAAAATCTTTCCGGTCACGGCCACGAAAACGGTCACGGCTAACGGTTTTACCTGCCCTTTGCCGCCGCGACGACCTTCTCCGCCGCCTCGTTCATCTTCTCCGCCGTTATTATGTTAAGTCTGCTCTCGGCGAGCATCTTTCTGCCCTGCTCGACGTTCGTGCCCTGGAGACGGACGACAAGCGGCACCTTAATGCCGACGTCCTTTGCCGCGGCTATTATTCCGTCGGCGATGATATCGCACCTCATGATGCCGCCGAAGATGTTTACAAGCACGGCCTTTACGTTCGGGTCGGACATGAGGATTTTAAATGCAGCGGTGACCTGCTCCTTGTTGGCGCCGCCGCCGACGTCCAAAAAGTTAGCGGGCGCCCCGCCGTAAAGCTTTATTATGTCCATCGTCGCCATGGCAAGGCCCGCGCCGTTGACCATGCAGCCTATCGAGCCGTCAAGCGACACGTAATTAAGGTTATAGCGGGAGGCCTCTATCTCCTTCGGGTCTTCTTCGTCGAGGTCCCTCATCGCCTCGATGTCCTTGTGCCTGAAGAGGCTGTTGTCGTCAAACGACATCTTCGCGTCAAGGGCGAGTATCTCCCCGCCCTTGGTGATCACGAGCGGGTTTATCTCGGCCATCGAGCAGTCGGAGGCCACGAACGCGTTATAGAGCCCCGACATGAACTTGACGGCCTTGTTTACGACGTTTTTGTCGAGGCCGAGCTTGAAGGCTATCTTTCTTGCCTGGAACGGGATGAGCCCCACCGCGGGGTCTATGAACTCTTTCAGTATCTTTTCCGGGGTCTTTGCCGCCACCTCTTCTATCTCGACGCCGCCTTCGGTCGATGCCATGAGGGCGACCTTGTGGGTGCTCCTATCGACGACGAGCCCGAGATAAAGCTCCTTCGCTATCTGGCAGCCCTCCTCGACGTAGACCTTTTTGACGACCCTTCCGGCGGGCCCCGTCTGGTGCGTGACGAGGGTCTTGCCGAGAAGCCCGGTAGAGAACCTGAGGACGTCCTCTCTTGACTTGGCGAGCTTTACGCCCCCGGCCTTGCCCCTTCCTCCGGCGTGTATCTGCGCCTTTACGACGCATACGCCCGCGCCTTCGTTCAGGAACTCCTTTGCCGCCTCCTCGGCCTCGGCCGGGGTGAACGCGATCTTTCCGCGCGGTGTGGCGACCCCGTACTTCGCGAGTATCTGCTTCGCCTGGTATTCGTGGATATTCATGGAATATCGGCCTCCAAGGTTTTATTACGGAGCGTCATAACTTTGCATACCTTCGTTCTTCCTCGGCTCGTCGTTGCGGCGCACGGCACCTGCGGTGGGCAGAGGTGTTGCCGGCTTTTTTTACTGCAACGGTCGGCGGAGCAGCGAGATCGCATAAGTCTGCCATGCGCACGCACCGCGCCTCAATCCTCGCCATCGTCGCGCCTGGGGCTGCTTTGTTCTGACGCTCCGTTTACGCAATTATTTGTGACGCGTGCTTAAAATCATACGGGAATTAAAGCAAACTGAAGCGACCCCGGCGACGGCATGGCAAAAAAACACGAATGCGACACCCGATAGACGAATCTGCAAACGCTTTATTTATCTACAGGTATCAAAACAACGGTCTACGCGATTTCAAAGCCCCTAAAACGAGACGGGCATTATAGCATAAACCATATTATGCTCAATCTGTTTTCGGAAGCTATATGCAAGCAACTTTTTACGCTCAGGAATGTCCCCGGATGCCAGGAAGGGCAAGAAACCGGGCGTACATTACAAGGTGTTCAAACTCGATTTATAACGCCGGTTTTAAATAGCCCCCCACCCACTGACAACGCAGACGGGCGTTATATCGCCACCAAACTTCTTACCCTCAAGAATGCCTCAGATGCTAGGAAGGACGAGGGATTGAACCGGAGCATACGTTTGCTGTATGTGAGGATTCAATTCCGAAGTCCTGACAACGCAGATGAGGCATTCTTGAGCGTAAGCCTATTTCCACTGCCGGGCCACGACATGATCGGGCGCATAGTCGGGGAGCAGTATCGGCCCCACGGCCCCGTCCGTTATGCCCGCCTTCTTGAGTTCCTTCTCGAAGTCGTCTATGTGCTTAAGCGTGGGCTTTCCGCCTTCCTTATAAGCCCCTATGTACTCGGCGGCCTTTATCCCGGCCCTCCTGCCGAATACCAGGACGTCAAGGAGCGAGTTGCCC
>DAIDBB010000349.1 GCA_027310325.1 bacterium
CGGCAACGGGCCGCTCGCCTGAAAAGCCCTGGAGCTTTTCAGCCAGCATTTTCCCGGCCTGCGTCCTGTCGGCATAGGGCCCCGTATCGTAATCGTGCATGGCCATGTCCATGCTATAGATGATAAAGCCGGATTTGTCAAGGTTCAAAAACCTTGCCGCCGGGGCCTTTATAAGCTATAGTTTTTCTAAAGGCAAAAGAAAAAGAGACCGGGGACTTTTCCTATCTATGCGGGAAAAAACGATAGCCGGAAGGCTTGCGGGTTACGGATTGGCGTTACGGTTCGAGACCCTGCCCGATAACGCCGTCCATGAGACGAAAAGGCGGTACATCGACGCCCTGGGCTGCGCCCTCGGGGCCTCGGCCTGCCCGCCGGTAAGGGCAGCCCGGTCTATCGCGCCAGAGGTGGCCTCCGGGGCCGGCGTGATAGGCGACTACATAAGGACAACGCCGGATTTCGCCGCGTTCATGAACGGGATAATGGTCCGTTATCTCGACTACAACGATACCTACCTCTCTTTGGAGCCCGCGCACCCTTCTGATAACATCCCTGCGGCGCTCGCTGCCGCCGGGGCCGCCGGCAGGACAGGCAAAGACCTCATAACCGCTACCGTCGCGGCGTACGAGGTGCAGTGCAGGCTCTGCGACGCGGCATCCCTCAGGGCCAGGGGGTTTGACCATGTGACCTACGGGTCGTTTTCCAGTACGCTCGCGGCCGGTCTGCTCCTCGGACTTACGAGGGACGAGGCGGTTAACGCCCTCGGTATAGCGGGTGTCGCGTCCCCGGCGCTCCGTCAGACGCGGGCAGGGGAGCTATCGATGTGGAAGGGTTGCGCTTTCGCCAATTCCGCCAGGAACTCTGTCTTCGCGGCCATGCTCGCAAAGGCCGGAGTAACAGGGCCGGCCCCGGTCTTCGAGGGCGAGTTCGGCTTCATGAAGCTCATATCGGGGCCCCTTAAGTTCGGGGACTTCGGCGGTGAGAACGGAGAGGGCTTTAGGGTCCTCGACACCTGTATAAAATACTACCCCGCTGAGTACCACTCCCAGAGCGCAATAGGCGCGGCCATCGAGCTTTCAAGGGAGATTGAGGACGTCTCCTTCATAAAATCCGTTACCGTATACACTTTCAGGGCCGCTTACGAGATAATAGGCTCTGGAAAAGAAAGGTGGGCCCCGGCGACCCGCGAGACCGCGGACCACAGCCTCCCGTTTTGCGTCGGGGCCGCGCTATTCGACGGCAACCTTGACCTGGCGACCTTCTCCGAGGAGAGGTTAACGGACGCCGGGCTCCTTGCTCTCGTGGCGAATATAAAGGTCGTTGTCGACCCTGAGCTCGACAAACTCTATCCGGAGGCCATGCCCAACAGGGTCGAGGTGTCGCTAAAGTCAGGGGAGACGCTCGTTCGGGAGGTCATCTACCCGAAGGGCCATCCCAGGGACCCCATTGCCGACAGCGAGCTTGAGGAGAAGTTTAAAAACCTGGCCGGGTCGGTTCTTCCGGAAAGCAAGGTCGATAGGACGCTTGAGATGTTATGGAACCTCGATAGCCTCAAGGACGTCGCCGGGATATTCGAGATATTAAGGGGGTAGTAATGCCCAGGGGACTGAGGACGCTCATAGGAAAAGGGAAAGGGGCCTACGCGGCCCCGGGGGCGTTTAACGCCGCCTCCGCCATGCTGGTCGAGAAGGCCGGGTTCAAGGTCCTTTATATATCCGGCGCCGGCCTGTCCAACTCGGCGGGTCTTCCTGACGCCGGGCTTCTTTCGCTGGATGACGTCGCGAGGTTTTCGTCCTATATTATAAAGTCCGTAAATATCCCGGCCATAGTCGACGTTGATACGGGCTTCGGGGGAATTCCGCAGGTCAAAAGGACCGTAAGGACGTTCGAGGGGCTTGGTGCGGCGGCCATACAGATAGAGGACCAGGAGGGCCCCAAGAGGTGCGGCCATCTTCCCGGTAAAAGGGTCATCCCCGCAAGGGACTTTGTAAAAAAGATAGAGGCCGCGGCATCGGCCAGAATTAGCGGCGAATTCCTCGTCATGGCCCGTACGGACGCGAGGGCCGTCGAGGGGATCGACGGCGCGATATCCCGCGCCAGGATGTATAGAAAAGCGGGCGCCGACGTCATATTCCCGGAGGCCCTCGAGAGCAAGGAAGAGTTCAGGAGGTTCTCGGCGGAGGTCGAGGCGCCGCTCCTGGCGAACATGACCGAGTTCGGGAAGACCCCTTATATTACGATAGATGAGTTCAGAGAGATGGACTATTCGATAGTGCTATTCCCGATGACCTGTTTCAGGGTCGCGATGAAGTCGATGGAGACCGCCCTGACTGAGCTCAGGGACAGGGGGACGCAGAAGGGGCTCCTTGAAAGGATGCAGACGAGGGAAGAGCTGTACGGACTTCTCAAATACGACTTTTAGCGCATTTGTCGCCTGGCACACAATAAAATGAAGGGGATACATATGGGGCTTCTGGAATTCGACCCGTTCAGGGTCCTTAGGGCAGCCGTCAAAAACGGAGGGGAGTTCGCCGACATCTATTTCGAGGACACCTTCAACACGTCCATCGTATGCGAGGAGAACAGGATCGAAAAGGTCATAACCGGCAGGGACAGGGGTTGCGGCATAAGGGTAATATCCAATCTCAAGACCTATTACGCTTACACGAACGACGTCACGGAAAAGGGCCTTTTGGAAGCCGCGGCGATAGTGGCCAAGGGAGTGAGGGAAGGTAGTCTTGCGGGCGACGTCGGCCCGATAAAAAAAGAGGCGGCCCCTGGCTTCGGGATAAGGAAGCTCCCCGTGAGCGCGCCCCTTGAAGATAAGATAACGCTCGTTAAGAAGGCTAACGAGACCGCCTGGAAGCTTGATAAAAGGGTAAGGCAGGTAAGGGTCGTTTACGGCGACGGCTTCAGAAAACTCGCGATGGTCAACACCCTCGGCCAGTGGGTCGAGGAGGATAGGGTAGGGGTCATCTTTTTATGTAACGCCGTATCCCAGGAGGGCGACAATGTTCAGACCGGATATGAGCCGCTGGGGGGAGCTACGGGCCTTGAGATATTCGACTATACCCCTCCTGAAATTGTCGCCGAGACGGCCGTCAAGAGGGCGATAATGATGCTCGGCGCGAGGAGGGCGCCGGGTGGCAAGATGGGCGTTGTCCTTTCGAGCGAGGCCGGGGGCACGATGATCCACGAGGCCGTAGGCCACGGCCTCGAAGGGGACCTTGCTCTGCAGAACCTTTCGGTATATTCGGGAAAATTAGGCGAGACCGTAGCATCCCCGCTTATAACCGTCCTCGACGACGCGACGATACCGTATAAAAGAGGGTCTTTCTTCTACGACGACGAGGGTAGTCCCGCGGAGAAAACGGTACTGGTCGAGAACGGCGTACTGAAGAGCTACATGTACGACAGGCTCAGCGCCATGAAGGGGGGGAGCGCATCCACAGGGAACGGCAGGAGGGAGTCCTATCACCACAGGCCCATCCCGAGGATGACGAATACGATGATAGCCCCGGGCAAGACCGACCCGAAAGAGATAATAAGGTCCCTCGACAGGGGCCTTTTCGTAAAGAAGATGGGGGGAGGCCAGGTTAATACCGTAAACGGCGACTTCGTCTTCGAGATAACCGAAGGATACCTTATTGAAGGCGGGAAGATCGGAGAACCGGTCCGGGGCGCCACCCTTACCGGCAACGGCCCTGAGGTGCTTAAGGGGATAGATATGGTCGGCACGGACCTGGGATTCGGCATCGGCACCTGCGGAAAGGACGGGCAGGGTGTGCCGGTAGCCGACGCTCAGCCGACTTTGAGGATACCGGAGATAGTCGTCGGCGGGGAAGGGAAGTAAGCCCTTACCGCTTTTTCTCCGAAGGCGCGCAAGGTTGACAGCGCGGCTCTGTTTGTTTTAAAATTCCCTTCATTATATGAAGCCCTCGCACGTCATACTCGGTGTCCTTTCGATAGTCTTCGCCTATTCGTTCGGCGTTGCCGCGCGCCTCATAAACCCAACGGAGTCCATAAACGCGCTATGGCTGGTTGTCGCCGCGGCGAGCTTCTTCGCAGTCATATACAGGCTTTACGGGGCCTTCGTCGCAGCCAGGGTGCTTGCCCTTGACGACAGTAGAGTTACGCCCGCCATCAGGCTAAACGACGGGAAGGACTTCCATCCCACCCACAGGCTCGTCCTTTTCGGCCACCACTTCGCCGCCATAGCCGGGGCAGGCCCTCTCATCGGCCCCGTGCTTGCCGCCCAGTTCGGGTATCTGCCGGGTTTCCTCTGGATACTCATAGGAGCGGCCTTCGGAGGGGCGATACACGATACGATAATACTCGCGGCGTCCGTAAGGAGGGACGGCTGTTCGCTCGCGCAGATGGCGAAAAACGAGGTCGGCCCCGTTGCCGGATTTACCGCGGCCCTTGCCATACTTTTCATAATAATAGTTGCGCTCGCGGGCCTGGGGCTTGCCGTCGTGAACGCACTTTACAGGAGCCCCTGGGGGGCCTTTACGATATTCTCGACCATCCCCATAGCGCTCCTTATGGGCTTTTATCTCTACAGATGGAGGCCGGGGAGGGTATTTGAGGTAAGCGTCGTAGGGGTCGCGCTGCTTCTTGCCGCTGTCATCGGTGGGAGGTTCGTGCCGGGCTCAATCCTGGAGCCGCTCTTTTCCCACGACAGGACAACGCTTGTTTGGGTCCTTGCAGCATACGGGTTTCTGGCCTCGGTCCTTCCGGTATGGATGCTCCTTGCGCCAAGGGACTACCTTTCGACGTATATGAAGATAGGGACGATCTCAATACTGGCCGTAGGGGTAATAGTCATGGCACCTCAGATACGCATGCCCGCGGTAACGAAGTTCATCGACGGCGGCGGCCCTGTCATACCGGGTAGCGTATTCCCGTTTATGTTCATAACCATAGCGTGCGGCGCGATATCCGGGTTCCATTCGCTCATATCATCCGGCACAACCCCAAAGATGATAAGAAAGGAGAGCGAGATAATGCCCATTGGTTTCGGCGCGATGCTCTGCGAGGGCTTTGTGGCTGTGATAGCCATCGTCGCGGCGACTGTTCTAATACCCGGCGATTATTTCGCGATAAATACGACCCTTTCCCCGGATAGGCTCGCGGCCTCCGGATTCCCGGTAGCATCCATACAGGAGCTGTCGAAGATGGTGGGCGTTAACGTGGCCGGAAGGCCGGGCGGGGCCGTCTCGCTTGCCGTGGGAATGGCCTATATATTCTCGGGGTTTCCGGGCATGAAGGGCCTTATGCCTTACTGGTATAACTTCGCGCTAATGTTCGAGGCGCTTTTCATCCTCACGACCGTTGACGCCGGCACAAGGGTGGCCCGCTTCATTCTGCAGGAGTTCGGAGGCTACGCTTACAGGCCCCTCGGAAGGACGAACTGGATGCCGGGGACAATAGCCGCCAGCGCCCTGGTCGTAGTTAGCTGGGGCTATCTCATTAGCTCCGGCAGCGTCTCGACCATCTGGCCCATGTTCGGGGTCGCGAACCAGCTCCTCGCGGCGCTGGCGCTATGCGTCGGGACGACCATAATATTAAAGACGACGAAGGCGAGGTACGCGCTTACGACTTTTATCCCCATGGTCTTCATGTTCGTAATGACCCTTGACGCCTCGTGGAAGCTATTTAACCTCTTTATGGGCAAGGCCTCATCCAGCCCGGCTGACGCCTTCACGTACAGGTTCGACGCCATGCTCGTGGCGCTCATGGCCGTACTGGCCGTAACGGCGGTGGCCGATTCCGCCCTTAAATGGTACGCCCTCTTCTCGAAACGGAAGGTGATAATCCCCGGACAGGCCGACGCCTGACCTAACAGTTTGCTGAAAAACCCTTTTTTGGGGGAAACTTGTTGAGGCCGTCTTCGACGGCTTCAATCGGCAAGGAATTAACATTTTTATAGCTCGCCTTATCACTTCGTGAGTCGGCGAGCTGCCGAACTGTAGAAAGGTTTCCCCTGACCCGTACATCTGAAAAACCTTTAAAAATTTTAGTTCCTGACAAAACCCCCATCTTTCGGGGGTTTTGTCAGGAAGAACTGAAAGTTTTTATTAAAGTCCGAGTTGAGAGAAACTTGTCCGTGCGGACGGCAATTCGTTGAATGAATTGTACAGGAATAACGTCTTTTTTGCTTGAGGTACGTTAAACAATCGCCGTGCACAGCACCAAAAAGGTTCTCTCAAAGAGTTTTTCCGCATCCTGCTAATGCCCGGCCCCTTCGGAGACCTCGACTTTTATCTTCTTAGGCCCGTGATCTTTGGCCCTGGGTAGATGAATCGTCAAGACCCCGTCCTTAAGGGTCGCCATTATGTTCCCGGCGTCTATCTTTACCGGCAGCTCTATCGCCCTCGCGTATGGCCTGCGGTTCCTTTCGGAATAGACGAAGCTCTCATCAGGCGGGCCTTCCCCGTTTTTAACCTCGCCCTTAAGTATCAGGGTATCTTCCTGCACGGAGATATCTATGTCTTCCCTGTTGACCCCCGGCATGTCGGCCTTTATGACGACCTCTTCATTTCTATCGATGATATCGACAATAGGCCTTGCCGCTCCCCTTTCCGGGCGAGCCACGTCTGTCGAGACCGGGGTAAATATCCTCGATGAAGGGATAAGCTCCTGCCAAATCCTGTCCATCTCTTTTCTCATGCCCTCAAGTTCCGTCAGAGGATGCCATCTTTCAAAAGTCATAACCGGACCTCCTTTTTTATGACGTTTCGTCTCTTAATAGAAAATATAGGGACGGGCAAATTCGGTGTCAAGCCGGTCAGAAGAGGTTGGAGATTACCAGGAGAAGCCCGGTAGAAAGGTGCGCCAGTATTATGGACTTTATGGACGGCATGAGGGCCCTGCCGCCGCCGTAGTTCCTTACAAGCCCTTTAGCCGCCCTGGCGGAAAAAAATGCGGAAAGTAGCGCAAGGAGCGAGAGGGCGGGCATTATCCGCAAGGCCACGCCCGCGATTATGCTCAGGTACGCTCCGGCGGCTATGAAGATGATGCCCCAGCGGCCCCTTTTGAGGCCGAGGCGTACCACGAGGTTACGCTTGCCGACGGTCCTATCCGCCTCGAAGTCCGGGAACTGGTTTATATAGAGGAGCCCCGCTATGAAAAAAGATACCGGGAGTGAAGCCATAAACGCCTCAGGGCTTAACGACCCCGTCTGGACCAGGTACGCGCCGAGGACGGTAAGTATCCCGAAGTCCAACCCCACAGTGAGTTCTCCAAGGCCCCTGCCTGCAAGGAAAAGCGGCGGGGCTGAATAGAAAAAGCCGGTAAAGAGCCCGATAAAGCCTATAAGGAGCAGGAGGTAGCTCGATTTATACGCAAGGTAAACGCCAGCGGCGCTTCCCGCGGACAGAAGAAAGACTCCGAGCGCAAGCGTCCCGCCAGTGGTCATGAGACCCTTCTGGATGAACC
>DAIDBB010000358.1 GCA_027310325.1 bacterium
GGCCTTGTTCATATTGCCTGCAACCGCGAAGACCAGAGTGTCCCAGAATTTACCGTCGCTGGTATCGACAGAGATGTCGGCAAGCGTCGTATCTGATGGCGTCCCCGTAAACGGGGTACCGAGGGTCGCAGAGTTAAAGGCCGTCAGATAAGCCCGCTTAATGGCGAGGTCCGCGCCCTTCTCGAAGTTGAGTTCGGTTGCCGCTGTCGGATTGATGGACGCCGGAAGCGTATACTCGATCATGTCCTTCGGCCGTCTGTTGGCCGGCAGGACACCCCTATACCTTTCGGCGTACATGTCCATCGTGATAGTTAAGACCGAGGTTCCCGGCGTTGTAAGGATATCGGCCTCGGTGCCGAACGTTATATCGAAGGCGACCGAGTCATACCTCGACGTATCGAGGATCGTCCTGTCCCTTTCGTCGGGGTTCAGGAGAGGGTCCGAGAACCACATGTTCCACTGAACGGTATATACCGCGGTCGACGCAGCCACCGCGTCCTTGTAGTTGAGCGTCCCGGATTTTACCTGGTCGATCCTCCACAGGGCCCTGCCAGGGACCATGTTGAAAAATTTATCTCCCCGGTTCGACCTGAAGTTCAGGCTCTTGATCAGAAGGAGCTCACCCTCCGCTATTGCGCCAGTCCCCGTGCCGATCGTGAGGTTAAAGTTCGCGCGGCAAATGAGCCGCCTTATCCCCTCGCCGAGCGGGAACCCGTCCGAGTAGGAGTTTTGCTGACCCTTGTTCATCGCCCGGCCAATAAAAACCGGGACTACTTCTGTATTCCCTCTTGTAGCGTCCATATATTTTTACCTGCCTCCCCCTAAAATTTATCTGCCCCCCCCTGAAATCCGGTTGCGCGATCGTCTATTGCAGCGGTACTGATGCCGCAGGCACCGCGTAATCCGCGACTTCCCTGATATAGACTGTGTCAGGGTCCGTGATGCAGGCCTGATGGCTTTCAAGGCACTGCTGCGCCTCCTGGCGATTTATTACGGGTTTTGCTTCCGTCGGGTGCAGGAGCGGCACTTCCGGTTTTCCCGGGAGTTTTCTGAAGACTCCGAAACTCATGATCTTTACCTCCGTTTTTTTAAATAAGAAAGCGCCTCTTAGGCGGCAAGAACGAGTTTTCTCGTTATTGGCACCCGAGACGCCAAGCCCACGGCTGCGAGGGCGATCACCGCTATCCAAAACATGTGTTTTCCGCTCGGCATAAATCCCTCCTGTAAAAAGTTTTGAGTCCATTTTACAGGAAAGAAAAAAATGCGGCTACGTCGTTATGCCCTCTTATGCCCTATCAATTTACGCAATAGTTGTCGTCCTCGCCGATAAGAACGAGCCAACAGCGCCCGCCGCGGTCTTTTTTCGCCTTAACCTTGCCCTCCTCGATCCAGCGGCGGACCGTCCGGGGATGCTTACGCACCCTCTTGGCGAGCGATTTCACCGTCTCAAACCTAATAGTGAGTTCTGCCATGGTATACCTTCCCCCTCTGCCAGCATACGTACTCAAGGTCTTTGAGGTCCTTTAGCTTGAGCGCGAGCTCCTGGCTGATAAACGTACCCAGGTACTTTTGATCGTCTGGGTCCACCACCCGGAGCATATAAAAATTATTAGTATTCGCCCTGAGCGTCTTCCATATGTCCGCCGGCCGCCTGGCTATACAGATCATGTGGACCGCGTTATGCCGCCCGTACCGTACGAGCCAGGACATCTCCGGCGGGGCCTTAAAGGCGTTCGAGTACATATCGATCTCGTCTACGATCAGGATGCAGTCCTTCGCGGCCCTGGCGGCCTTGCAGGACCAGATAAAACCCTTCTGCTCGTCCTCGAAGCGAACGATCACACTAAACCTTTTCTTATCGACCGCCTCGACGAGTTGGGACGGCGTCGTAACGATAACGCCGTCCTCATGCTC
>DAIDBB010000365.1 GCA_027310325.1 bacterium
CAATCAGGGAACTCGGCAAAAAGGATTTTACCCTTGAAGACGTTTATGCCTTTGAAGGACATCTCCGTGAGCTCCATCCCGAAAACAGGCATATACGTCCTAAGATCAGACAGCAGTTACAAATATTAAGGGACAGAGGAATATTAGTGTTTAAGGGAAATGGGCGGTACAGCTTTCTATTCTAACCCCTAACTTTGCAAGAAGCTCGAATCATGAAAGAGGTAAAAATGGATTATCCCGTAACCAAATGGGCAAAGGCTATCGCGGAAAGGCTGAGCGATGAGTGGGTCGGCAAGGCGGATTTTCCAGAAGACGCAGAAATACTGAAAGAGGTGTTAACAAAGGCGCTCAACGCTGTTCCAGACGAATGTATGAGACTGGTTGGCACCGGCATAATTGAAGAATCGTACTTTGAGCCGCTTTAGTAGGGAAAAAATTATGTTAAAACCTTCCCGCTACACCTTCTCGTAAGGGTCAAAGAGCTTCTTGAACTCGTCAAGGGCGAACCTGTCAGTCATGCCGGCTATGTAGTCGCAGACGACCCTGTGCTTCTCCTTCTTTCCTCCAGACCCCTCTATCTGGGCGTAGACGTGCGGAGGAAGGAGCTTCGGGGCACGGAGATAGGCCTTAAATAGCTCCTTTATTATCCGCTCGGCCTTGTCCGCCATCCTTATGACCCTGTGGTGGCGGTAGAGGTTTTCGATCAGGAACTTCTTCAATTGCCTGTTCTTCTTTTCCATATCGGGGCTGAAATTCGCTATCCCGCCGCGCTCCCTCACGTCCTCCAAGGACTTTATCCCGCCCTCGTCAATGGCCTTCAAAACGGTTTCGACCAGGTCCGTTGCCTGCGCGTTTATTATGCGGATTATCGTCTGGTACTTAAGGACCTTGAAGTCCTCTTCCGGGCCTATCTTTCTTTTTACCGCCTCGAAGTTCTCCTGCCAGAGGCCGACCTCTTTGAGGGCGTCCGGGGTTATCATCTCTGAAGAAAGGCCGTCGTCTATGTCGTGGTTGTTGTAGGCTATCTCGTCGGCCACGTCCACTATCTGGGCTTCGAGGCACGGGGATTTGTCCTTTTCATACTCGGCGTTGAGTCCCGGCCTGTCGTGCTCGGAGTTGTGCTTTACTATCCCCTCGCGCACCTCCCAGGTGAGGTTCAAGCCGCTGAAGCCCGGATATCTCTTTTCGAGCTCCTCGACGATACGGAGGCTATGCGCGTTGTGCTCGAAGCCGCCGTGCTCCTTCATCAGCTCGTCGAGGACCTTCTCGCCGGAATGTCCGAACGGCGGGTGCCCCAGGTCGTGCGCGAGCGCTATCGCCTCCGCGAGGTCCTCGTTCAGGCCCAGGGCCCTTGCTATAGTGCGCGATATCTGCGCAACTTCTATCGTGTGCGTCAGGCGCGTCCTGTAGTGGTCACCCTCGTGGTACACGAATACCTGCGTCTTGTACTCGAGGCGTCTGAAGGCGTTGCAGTGGATTATCCTGTCCCTGTCCCTCTGGAAGGGTGTCCTGAACGGGTGCTCGGGCTCGACGTGGCGTCTTCCCCTCGTATCAGCGCTCTTTGCGGCGTAAGGGGCGAGCCTGCCGCTTTCGTCCAAAAAATTTATTTTCTTCGCCATTGACAAATCCCCGAAAGCTAATAAAATTGCACTAGGGAGGCAGAACCTATGAAAATGAATAAGCTTTTCATCCTCTTAGCCGCCGCGCTCGCCTTTACCGGATGCTCGGTCATCTCAAGGGACGTCAGAAGAGACGTCGACCGGTCCGTCACAATGGACCTGGTCCAGACACATCCCGACGAGTACAGAGGCAAAAAGGTCATCTGGGGCGGCGTTATAGTCGCGACAGAACCCCAGGAGAAGACGACCGAGATAGAAGTAGTCGAGACCGAGCTCGGTGCTGACGACACGCCGTCCGGCGGCTCTTCGAGGGGCAGGTTCATAATCGAGTCCGACAGGTTCCTCGACCCCAAGATATATAAGGACGGCAAGGAGATTACAATAGCAGGCATCGTCCAGGGCGTAACGAAAAGAAAGATAGGAAAGATGGACTATCCTTTCCCGGTCGTAAGGCCCCTCCAGATAAAGACTTTCGAGCCCAGGACAACCGCGGGCTACAAGGAGTTCCCTCAGCCCTATTACCCGATGACACCGCCTCTGTACCCGTACCCATATCC
>DAIDBB010000379.1 GCA_027310325.1 bacterium
GAAGCTCGGTTTGAGGACCACGCTTACCCTGACGGACGACTGGCAGGTCGAGCCGCATACGGTCGCGGTCCCGATGCAGGCGGCGGTCGGATGCGCCCTGACAGAGCTGGGGTTCGCGACGAACCGGATAACGGGTGTCGCCCGGAACCTCCTTAAAAATACGGCCGCCAGCGTCGATGATTACCTGCGGGCCGAGCTTAACCCAAGGGTGGCCAAGATTCAGAGAGCCTGGCGGGCGATACAGGACCCCATCCCTATGCCCGGCGGCGAAAGCCTCCTGCTCCATCCCGAGGCCCTCCGGATTTCGACCCTGAACGGGGGCGGGGATAAACTGACCTTCTCCATCGGGCTCCTGACAAGGCCGAGGATCGTCAAGGGGTCCGTTCCGGCGATAAAGGCCAGACCCCTGCCGGCCACCCCGGAAGCCCCGCCAGGCGGCGAGGACTTCCATGTGGCCCTTGTTGAAGAGATACCTTTTGACATCGCGGCGGGCGCTCTTTCCGGGGCCTTTAAAGACCGGTCATACGTCATCGGGAATAAAAAGGTCTATATCGAGAAAGTCCGGCTTTACGGCTCCGGCTCCTCGGCTGTGATCGAGGCCGAGTTGAGGGCCGATGGGCCCTGGGGTCCGCATTTAAGGACAAAGGTCTACCTTACGGGCGAACCGGAGTACGACGGCGCGGCGAGGGCCATTTTCATAGGGCGCCTCGATTACACGCCCGAGACAAAGTCCGTCCTTGCTAAAGCCGCGGGCTGGCTTCTGGATGAAAGGCTCCGCAAGGATCTGGCCGGCAATGCGAGGTGGTACATCGGGAACCGGCTCGACGGGCAAAGGTCGGAGCTTGAGCGGGCGCTCAATCGGGACCTAAACCCCCATGTAAGGCTTAACTTCAGCCCGCTTGCCGTGCGCACGCTATCGGTCGGCGTTACGTCAAGCGCGCTTAAGGCCGTGTTCGTATCCGACGGCACGGCGGGATTGACCGTGAGGTAAACACGTACCCGCTCTCCTCTCCAAGGCAACCCCGCGGCCCTGCGGCAGCATGCGGCGGCGCCCCGGCCTTTTAACTTGCGGTTGTTTATAAAAACGGCTATCCTATTACTATGGCCCGTATATCCGGGCCTGCGGCCCTTTTATTTACGGTTTACAAATGATAAAACGTTATTTGAGAAGGCTTTTCATCTCGAATAGGGGATTCATCCTGGAAGAGGTATCGGAGGTCAAAGGTCTCATGCACCTCCTTATGAAGCGCCGGCGCCTCGGCGAGAATTGGACAAGGGAGGAGAAAAAGGAGATGATATCTCACCTTAAGAAGATATCCAGGACAGTCCCCGCCCTTCTCGTCTTTTTTCTTCCTTTCGGTTCGTTGCTGCTGCCCGTCCTTGTCGAGGCGATCGACAGCCGCAGGGCTGGCTACAGGGACAATCCTTGAATAACGTCCTTCCCGGGTGCGCTAAAAAGCAAGGCCTCTTTCCGACTTTCCGCCGGTTCTGCTGAAAAAAAACTTCATAACCCTTTAGGGCAAAGGCAGGGTGCGAAACAAAAAAACGCGGAGCCCGGAGGGCTTCGCGCTTCTTTTACGGGGAGAGTCTTTTTAAATCCCCGTTCTTTCGCAAAAGGCCTATTACGCAGCCTTGTGGAACGACTTTATCTCCTGAGGCGTGTACTTGCCGACCTGAACGATCCTGGTTTTCTCACTCAGGAACTGCGGGATGAGCTTTCTTACCTGGGACTCGTTTGCGGCGTCTATGAAAGCATACCCCGTATGGTCTCCGGCCTTGCAGCCCCATTCGAAATTGCCGAGCGTCTCAGCGCCTTTCGCGAGCATCTCATCAAGCGCTTTCAGGCACTCCTCTGGAGTGTGCCGTGACTCGACTATGTATCTCATAAATTCACCCCCTTTTTACTTTCCGTCTACTTTAAGTAAGAACCCAAAAAAGCGGCGTGTCAAGGCTCGTAAGCCACTGTTTTAATCGTAAAGAGTCCTTTCCCTTAAAAACCCTTAAAAAGCCAGGCCTTGACTGCGGCATTTTACCTTATATACTTTCGCCGGAGGCAAAAACATGGACAGGGCACGGGAAATAAAGTCGGTCTGGAGGAGCGCGCCGACGATCGAAGGCGCCGGGGTCCGTCTGAAGCGGGCTTTCGGCTACTACGAAGCGCCCCGCCTCGACCCGTTCCTTCTTCTGGACGACTTCCATTCGGACGAACCCTCCGATTACCTGCCGGGATTTCCCTGGCACCCGCACCGCGGGATCGAGACGATAACCTATGTGCTCGATGGCAGGGTAGAGCACGGGGACAGCATGGGCAACTCCGGCGTTATATCTCCCGGCGACGTGCAGTGGATGACCGCCGGAAGCGGCATAATCCACCAGGAGATGCCGAAGGGCGGCCCAGGAAACAGGCTCCGGGGCTGCCAGCTCTGGGCGAACCTCCCCGCGTCGCATAAGATGATGGAGCCCCGGTACCGCGGGGTCGCCGGCGCAGAGATGCCTCTGGTCAAGCTTTCCTCGGGGGCTACTGTCAAGGTGGTTTGCGGCTCGATAGAAGGCGTAGCGGGGCCCGTAAAGGACATCGTGACCGACCCGGTCTACCTCGACGTCTCCGTGCCAGCCGGGTCGGACTTCGACTTTCCCGTCAAGACCGGTTACACGGCCTTCGCCTATGTCCTGGAAGGGAAGGGTTATTTCGACAAAAGGAGGGACCCTTACGCCTTCGAGGTCGTAAGCAGCAATTACTTCGATTTCAAGAGGGAATGCCTCATAGGCCCCGAGCATATGGTTCTTTACGGAAAAGAGGGCGGCCGCGTGGAGGTGAGGGCAGGGGAAGCGGAGCTGAGGTTCCTCTTCTTTTCCGGCAAGCCCCTCGATGAGCCGGTCGCCTGGTACGGCCCCATAG
>DAIDBB010000383.1 GCA_027310325.1 bacterium
GCTCAGGCCCTTCCCTGGTATGGGGGAGACGCCCCTTACGACGTCTCCCACCCGCATCGTCTGCACAAAACTCGAAGCCTCGCCCCTTAAGGCCTTCGCTACCGGCTCAAGCTCTATATCCGGCACCATGTTCTTGTTGAACTTGTTTGATATCGCGTAAGCGATCCGTTTGCCGTCGGATGAAAAGACCTCTATGGTCGAAAAGTCGTTCTCGTCCATCTTTAAGGTTATGAACTCACTCAAACGGTCTTCGTCGGAAAGGCCGTCCTTGCCTATCGATATTGCCATTGACCGAGCGCTTGAGGCGACCTTATCGGTCATATTCCTATAATAGTCCTGGGCCAGTTCCAGCGACCCCTTGAGCGAATCCTCGATCTTGATCGCGAACCATCCATCGATACTCTTATTTATGAAACCTATGACTACGAAAAAGAGTAGAAATGTCGGGATTATCGTAAGCGCTACGAAGGCGGAAATGAGCTTTGTCATGAGCCTTGAGCCCATGACCTTTCTCTTCCTTTCCATGAAGAGCTTGACCGTATTCCTTATCACAAGGAATATCAGAAGGATGAGGAGGATGATATTTATGTTTATAAGGCCGAGAAGGAATATGTTTGTAGGGAGCGGGATGTCTCTGCTTACGCGGGGAAGGTGTGATTCGATATACGTAAGAACTATGATGACGGGAATGACCGCCAGGATAATGAGAAATTCACGGCGGCGTCTTTTATGTTCGGCCTCAAACCTCTGGGTATCGCTCATACTTCTTTGCCTGACGCTATTTTTAGCCCCTAAAGCGTAAATCCGTAGATATACCAATTCGTCTCAAAATCCCAGTATTTCACGAAAAAAAGCATGTAATTCAGAAGAAATGGCAGTTTTATGGCGTGGAGTTCCGCTTTTACCCTCCACTCGTACTCTCCCGCCTCAAGAGGTGCTATGGGAGTCAAGTTGATCGAGTCACCGGTAACCATCAGTCTTTTCATCTCATTAAAATCCTTGGTCCTTATAACGTTTTCAGACTCGTCGAGATTCACCACATATTCTTCCTTGAGAGAATCATATTTGACGGTGTGCCTGAAGACCCATTTCCCCAAGCGCTCGTTAAACCAGAAGTCCTTGACCCTGTTAAACTCCACGAAAAAGGTGAATGAAGTCGGAATACCGCTCGAAATGGCGTCTTCTATGTCCTTTGTAAAGGCATCCTTAACCAGAAAAGAGACTCTCGCGGGCGGGGCCATGTCGACCTTAAGCCCCTCAATGCTTGCATCGTTCGAAAATGCGGCGACGGGAGCAAGCAGGAGCATTAGAAAAAATAGACTTATTACGGTTCGGAGGTTTTTCACGGATATGTTTTCCAGGCCGCCGAGGCTGCCGGTTAAAGGCGTCGTGAAGGAACAAGCCAGAAAGTGCATCGTATCAAAACAAAACGCGCTTTTACGCAGCTTAATGTCAAAATATAACCAATTTCACCCCAAAAAGCAAGCAACTAAGACGGACCTCATCAGGGGAAAACGACGGTGCCGGCACATTTTCCTGGAAGATTTGTTTGTTGGATGGGTGGCAGAGGCGAGAGAGGAAGAAGTGATTGACGGAATCAGCTATAATGCTGTTTTTTATTCCATAGCTTTAAAAGGCCGGCTTTTATTATCTCTTTTCTTATTCTCTTTCTGAACTCGTTCTCGTCTACTTTGAATTTGAAGGCCTTTTTACCGTTAATGAATATCGTAGGTATGTCTTCCTTGTATCTTCTAAAGAGGTCTTCGCTCGAGCAAATGTCAATTTCCTTGAACTGGAAAGGTATCTCCTCGTTGACCTTGCCGATGATATCTTTCGCCTCCTTGCAGAGCGCGCAGTTCGACCCGTTCGCAATGCCACAAAGAGAGCAATTCTTTTGTGCGTACACTTCTACAAGCAATTTTGTCATTGCATCCGCAAAAAGCTCAGCTCAAACTCGGGACAAGACTGTTAAGGAACCCCGATATAATACCAAGCGAATTGGAAAATATCAATAGCCCTGTTACGATGAGAAACACACCGGTCACGACCGAGACGATGCGCATATGCTTTTTGAATCTGTTGAAGTGCTTAAGGAACGTATTTATTCCTATGGATGTGAGCATGAAAGGTATTGCTAATCCCGCGGAATACGCTATGAAAAGCATCATCCCGGACCAGGATTTCCCGGACGTGGCCGCTACCGCGAATATCGCGGAGAGTATGGGGCCTATGCACGGCGTCCAGCCGGCCGCAAAACCGACGCCGACGAGGAAAGACCCGAGAAGTCCGGTAGGCTTTTCCCTGAAGAAATGGAGCCTCTTGTCCCTCTGAAGTATCTTGAAATTGATGATGCCTATTATATGTATCCCGAGGATGACTATTACGAGCCCGCCTATCTTACGGATGATGTCCTGGTACTCCATGAAAAGAGAACCGAAAAGCTGGGCAGAAGAGCCGAGGATGACCACAAATACGGTGGAAAATCCGAGGATGAACATCACTGAATTAAGGAGTATGACCTTCCTTAATTGGCTGGTATTATCGCCTGTAAGTTCCTCAAATGATATGCCGGTCACGAAAGAGATGTACGAGGGGACAAGCGGAAGGACGCAGGGCGATACGAAAGAAAGGATGCCGCCGAAAAAAGCAAGCGGTATTGAAACTCCGTTGTTCATCAATTAAATCGCCTCCGGATCCGAAAAGCCAAACCCCGTGCATGAGACGGGTGCTGCCTTCTGTAAGATATACCCGTTATTCACCGCAAAGTCAACAATCTTTTACGCGGTTTTTACAGGCGGAGGGACGCTTCAACCGGCCTTGGCAGCTTTGTAAGCCGCCCTGGGCCTGGGGCCGTTTTTAAGAAGGTCTATTATAATCTGATAGGACGATGGTATGGTCCAGTCCCTCGGGCCCCAGACCTTTTCAGCGATTACTCCGTTCTGGTCTATTATGAACGTCTCGGGGACTCCGGTGGTCTTGTACATTTCCTTTATCCGGCCTTTCCGGTCGTGGAGGATGGGGAAAGTAAGCCCGAGTCTCTTGGCATAATTCGATATCTTCTGCGGCCCGTCGGAATCGACGCTTACCGCCAATATCTCAAAAGGCTGACCTTTAAGCCCGGTGTAAAGGGTCTGCATCGAAGGCATCTCCTCTTCGCAGGGTTTACACCAGGTAGCCCAGAAATTAAGAAATACCACCTTGCCGTGGTAATCCCTGAGGCTTACCTGCTTGCCGTTAAGGTCGGGAAGGGTAAAATCGATCCGGTCGGCCCCCGCCTCCACAGGCTCGAAGTTCTTTTTCTGCCCCATGACGATAAAGACCACTACAGCCACCACAACGGCTATTATAACCCCTATGGCAACCTTCGGCAGGCCGCCTTCGCCTTCGCTTTTTCTCTCTTTAGCCATTCTTTCAGCCCTTAACCCCAGTTTTCTTTGATTTCTCTCAATCTGCTTAGCCTCTTACGCAAGGCCCGTTACGCGTACGCGTGGAGGCCCGGGAGCACGAAGCTCACTCCCCAATAGAGGAAGATGACGGCAAGGAAGCCAGCTATCGAAAGATAAGCCGCCCTTTTGCCTCTCCATCCCCTCGTTACCCTTGCGTGAAGATACGCGGCATAGATAAGCCACGTGATAAGCGACCAAGTCTCTTTCGGGTCCCAGCTCCAGTAAGTGCCCCAAGCGTAGTTCGCCCATACCGCCCCTGATACTATGCCGACAGCGAGGAACGGGAAGCCCCACGCTATCGCCCTGTAGCTCAGCTCGTCGAGCACCTTCGCCTCGGGGAACGCATCGACAAGGGCGTTCCGTCTTCTATTGGTCTCGTATCTGTTCTTTACGAGGTATATGATGCTAACCCCGAACGATATGGCGAAGGCCGAATAGCCTATAAACGTAGTGAAGACGTGGAAATCGAGCCAGCCGATAGCGTACTTCTGGAGGCCGAACGGGGCCAGGGCGTTCATCATCCAGTGCCACTTGTTCTGGAGCGCAGGGTTAAGGGGCTCGATGCTCTTATATCTGTACGGAAGCATCGAGGCCGAAAGCATTGCGAAGAACTCGATCAGCATGACGATTGCTCCCAGGACCTTGAACTTATGCCTGTACTCCATCGCCAGGTATCCCACGTTGGTCGCCCATACAAAGAGGACCATCGATTCGTACAGGTTGGAGAACGGGGCATGCCCGGATTCACCGGCCCTGGTTATGAGGACCATGGTGGTTGAAAGAAGCGTTACGTACGCCATCGACGTCGCGATCTGCCCAAGCCATTTCTTGCCCAAGAGCCAGTGCCCCAGGTACAGCACCCCGGTAACCAGATAGAACGCGAATGAAAAAGTGAAGAATACTAAAGATAATATCATCGCTACCCCCCTGTAAGGCGGTTAATCGGACTTTATGGAATCAAGTATCTCTTTTATTTCCTTCTCAAAGACGAAGTTATTCTTGTTTATCATCCCGCCGATTCTAACCTCGGTTGAGCTGCCGGTCTCCCTGATG
>DAIDBB010000411.1 GCA_027310325.1 bacterium
GTTCTGTATGTACTCCTTGGAGAACGAGACCGCCGCGTATCCGACGGTCGTGTCCTGGAATATGACCGGGGATACGAAGGTGAGGTCGTCCCTCCCTTCGCCCATGAGCCACGGGGGCGGCCCCTGTGACGCAAGGGCTTCGCCAACGGCTTTCTTATCGATGAAGGCGACCGGGTTGATCCCGTGCTTGCCTTTCTGCGCTTCGGTGACGAAGTTGTCGTTAAGTATGTAGGCGTCGCTTATGCCGGGATACTTGAGGACGTTCTTTACAAGAAGCTCCATCGCAAGGGTGTCTTTCTGAAGGAGCGGGATCTTGCTGTGGCCCGCGAACTCGTCCGTAATAGTCCCGGCAAGGGAATGCATCTGGGCCTCCAGCGAGGCCTTCTGATGCTCGATCATTATAAACCCGAGCAAAAACGCGGTCAAGAAAAGAAGCCCGGAAAGTATGACCGCGAATTTTATCTTTATGCCAATTTTCAAAGACTGGAACCCCCCGAACAGGGTCAAGGACCGCGCCGTCACGGAATCCATGTTATCGCGGTGTAGCCTTAAGAGGAGAAGGAAGATCAGCGCCGGGTGCCCTGTAAAAAGCGGCTAATAATTGTCCATAAAGTAAGAAAGAGAAATACCTCGATTTAAAGTAAGACGCGATCTTTAAAAAAACGCCGGAGGCGCCGTAAGCCGGATTTTGTGATCCCGTTACCGGGACGACGGCCATTCATCTGGGTCCGGCGTTGCCGCCGGCCTCGAGCGGCCAACCCGTTCCGCCCTTCCCAATGGGAAAAAGGACGGGCAATCCTTGATGCGGAACCTATTTGGCCTTGCACCGGGAGGGGGTTGCCGAGCCCTGCCGGTCGCCCGGCAGGCTGGTGGGCTCTTACCCCGCCATTTCACCCTTGCCGGCGGGGATTCTCTCGCCGCCGGCGGTCTCGTTTTCTGTGGCCCTTTCCCTGGGGTCGCCCCCGGTCGCCGTTAGCGACCTCCCTGCCCTGCGGTGTCCGGACTTTCCTCCGCCGGTAAGCGGCGGCCGCCTGGCGTCCTCCGGCGTTTTATACATTCTAACACATAATGAACGCATTTGAAAATGCGTTAACGGTGATTTTTACCGGAAAATATTCGTACTTATCTCTCGTCTATGGCCTCGTTGGCAAGGCCGTCGGCAAGACTGTTTTCTTCCCGGTAAATGTGCGTTATCCCGAACTCCATGAAGGTCTCGAGAAGCCCTTTGGCCTTCTCATAAAGGGGTCTGAGCTCCGGGCTCTTGACCTTATAGACCCCTGTAATCTGCTTTACCATAAGCTCCGAGTCGGCGAATACCTGTACCTTCCTTATCTTTAACCCATGCGCAGCTTCGAGGGCCGTTACAAGGGCCTGGTATTCGGCCACATTGTTCGTAGTTAGGCCGAGGTAACGTTTAAGTTTTTTTATGACGTTGCCCTCTTGGTCCCTGATTACAATGCCGGCTCCGGCCATACCGGGGTTGCCCCGCGACGCGCCGTCTACAAATATCTCGTATCTTCCGGGTGCCGCAAGGGGGCCGGCCTCGGGGGCCGCCTTCCGAGGGATAAGGTCCAGGAGTATCTCGCGGGCCTCTTTTTCGGTGATATTCAGTTTTTTTATTGTCTTATGGACGTCGAGTGTCTCGGAGAGTTCTGCCAGAAATTTTTCCCTCATCCGGTCTCCGGACCTTGCGGGCATAGCTCAGACGGCCTCGGTACGGCTCTCGGTTTCAACGTACAGTATGCGGTGGCAGTGAGGGCAGGTAAGGAGTTCCTCGACCCCTCTCCTTAGCTGGATGTAGACCTGGGGAGGTATGTGAATGTAACAGCCCTGGCACGTCTCGTTCTTTACGAGGGCCATCCCAAGGCCGCCCCTTTTCAATCTGATGTTCTCGTACTTTTTTACGATCCCTGGAGGCAACTCAGCGGTTAATGAGTTCCTCAGTTCCTGCTTCTTGCCGGTCTCTCCAGTCCACACGGCCCTTTTGCCTTCCATCTCTTCCATGAGACGCTTAAGGTTACCGGACAGTTCCCTTAACTCGCCTTCTTTGGCTGCAACGAGGCCTTTTTTTTCGTCTATCCTTGAATCAAGGGCCGCTTTTTCCTGCTCGCTTTGTTTGCGGGCCTTGTTTGCGGAGCTTATCTCTTTTGTGAGGGCGTTCAGTTCCTTGCTGTTTTTTATCGCGCCTACCCTGGACTCGTCCTTCGCTATCTTCTCGGCGCTCTCCCGTATCTTTTCCTCGGCCGCGCGTCTTTCCGCGGCCAGGGCCTCGGTTTCGGCCGAGAGGGCCTGTATCGCGGCCTCGGCGCCCTTTATCTCAAGGGAAAGTC
>DAIDBB010000417.1 GCA_027310325.1 bacterium
TCGACGTCCCTCGGGTTGCTCCCCGGCCAGCCACCCTCTATGTAATTGATGCCGAGATCATCGAGCCTGCAAGCGACACGCACCTTGTCCTCGACCGAAAACGAGATGTCCTCGGCCTGAGTGCCGTCCCTTAACGTAGTATCGTAAAGTTTAACCATATAAACTTGTCTATTTCTCTTCGGATATCTCTTCCTTGCCCAGCCCGAACGCCTCGTGGAGTACGCGGACGGCCAACTCCGTGTATTTGACGTCGACTATGCACGATATCTTTATCTCGGAGGTCGATATCATCTGTATGTTTATTCCCTCCTTCGAAAGGACGTCGAACATCCTCGACGCAATGCCCGCGTGGCTCCTCATCCCGGCCCCCACTATCGAGACCTTCGCTATGTTGGTGTCTCCAATGACGTCCATCGCGCCTATCTCGGCGGCCGTTTCCTTTATTATCTTGAAGGCCCTCTTGAAGTCCGTCTTCGTCACCGTGAACGTAAGGTCCGTATGAGCGTCGTGGCTTATGTTCTGCACTATCATGTCCACGTTGATGCCCGCCTCGGTAAGCGGACGGAATAGCTTGGCCGCTATGCCCGGCCTGTCGGGGACCCGAAGGACCGATATCTTGGCCTCGTCCTTATTGTATGTCACCCCGGAAACAACGACCTTTTCCATCTCCTTATCCTCCTTGCAGACCAGCGTCCCCGGCGCGTCGTTGAAAGAAGACCTCACCATGACCGGGATATTGTATTTTTTGGCGAACTCGACGGACCGGGTCTGCAGGACCTTCGCCCCGAGGCTTGCCATCTCGAGCATCTCGTCGTAGGAGACCTTCTTCAATTTCCTCGCCTCCTGGCAGATGTTCGGGTCGGTCGTGTATACGCCTTCAACGTCGGTATATATCTCGCAGAGGTCGGCCCTGAGGGCCGCGGCAAGCGCGACCGCCGTAGTGTCCGATCCGCCGCGGCCGAGCGTCGTTATATTGCCGTGGCCATCCACTCCCTGGAATCCGGCGACAACGACTATCGTACCCTTCGCGAGCTCCGCCATGACGTTATTGCTTTCTATCCTCTCTATCCGCGCGGAGCCGAACTGCGAGTCCGTCACTATGGGCACCTGGTGGCCGAGGAGGCTTTTTGACTTGTATCCCATCTCTTTAAGGACCATAGCAAGGAGCCCGATCGTCACCTGTTCTCCGGTCGATATGACTACGTCGTACTCCCTGCCGATCGGGAACTCGCTCGCCTCCTGAGTAAGCCCTACCAACTTATTCGTCTCCCCGGACATCGCGGAAAGGACCACGACCAGCGAATTCCCCGCGTTAAAGGCGTTGGCCGCCCTGTGGGCGACGTGCCTTATGCGCTCGATATTCGCAACCGACGTCCCGCCGTATTTCTGCACTATCAAAGCCATTTACACGCTCCCTGAGATATTGCGTGGTGAAAAGTGTCTATTCTACTTCTTTCTTCCTATCTTGTGTATCGACATGCCGTGGACGTCCTCGGCGGCCTCTAGCGTTATCTCGGGAAGCGTCGGATGGGCGTGGACCGTCTCGACGATATCCCCGGTCTTCGCACCCATCTTTATCGCGAGCGTCACTTCAGCCAGAAGGTCCGTTGCGTGGGCCCCCACTATCGAGCACCCGAGCACCTTATCCGTTGACTGGTCCGCGACTATCTGCACGAAACCGTCCGTCTCGCCCATGCCGAGGGCCTTGCCGCTCGCAGCGTACGGGAACCTCCCGACGTTCACGGCCATGCCTTTTTCGGCGGCGTCCTTCTCCTTGAGTCCGACGCTCCCTATCTCCGGGTCCGTAAAGGTGCCGGCGGGGATGGCCGAGTAGTCCATGCTCCTGGCCCTTCCGAGGGCGTTTGAGACGGCGACTATCCCCTGTGCGGAAGCCACGTGTGCAAGGAGCATCTTCCCGGTAACGTCACCTATGGCGTATATGCCCTTTACGTTGGTCTCCATCTTCTCGTTAACGGTTATGCGTCCCCTGTCGAGGTTAACGCCCGCGTTTTCAAGCCCTATCCCCGTGGAGTTGAAGCTCCTTCCGATGGTTACAAGGACCTTTTCGGTAAGGAATTCCCTGCCGTCCTTAAGGCGCGTCTTTACCCCGTTGTCTACCACCTTTACC
>DAIDBB010000317.1 GCA_027310325.1 bacterium
CCTTTGTACTGTAGAGCTCCGAACCCTGTTTGATAAGCGAGGCTTCAGCCTCCTCCGTGGCGGTGGGGCGGGGCGCCATCGCTGCCTGGGCCGGGGCTCTTTCCTGGAGCCACCCGTTAAATACTGCCTCAGGCTCTACGACGGCCGTCGTATACATAAACGAGTGGCCCACGCCGCAATACTGCGTGCAGAAGACGTTGTACGTGCCTTCCTTTACGGGGGTCACCGAGATTGTTTTTGTCGAGCCCGGGACCGCGTCCTGTTTTATCCTGAACGCCGGGATGTAAAACCCATGGAGGACGTCCTCGGCGTTAATCACGAACTTAACCGGCTTATTAAGCGGAAGATTTAGAACAGTGCTTTTTTTCCCGTTCCCGTACTCGAAGGTCCACTGCCACTGCCGTCCGGTGACCTTTACAGTCATGGCGTCCTTCGGCAGCTCGATCCTTTGCCGGTAGCCCCCGAGGCCCCAATAGAACATGACAAGGGCTATCAGTACGGACCCCGCTGTCCAGGAGATCTCGAGGAGGGTATTGCCTTCGATATTCGCGTGGCCAGGGTGCCTAATTCTTCCGTATCTTACGAGAAATGACACGGTTAAAAACGAGATAAGCCCCAGTATTATCGCGCATATGAGGAGTACCAGGAGAAATACCCTGTCCGTTCGCATCCCTATGTCGCTTGCGGCCCCGAGGTCTATCATCTATCCGCTCCGTGTCATCTTCTGTAAAGGACGTCCGAATATACAAGCCACGATACCACGATAATGACGCCCAGAGGCACGAGCACAAGCGCCTTGAAGAACCCTTTTTCGTACTTGAGGTGCATGAAGAAGGAGACCACAAGGAGGGCCTTGGCCGACGCTATAGCCATGGGCGTTATCATCCCGAGCCCGGCCACGTTCGCGCTCGACAGGGTCACCGTAAGCCAGGTGAGCATCAGAAGCCCTATCCAGACGAAGACGTAAGTCCTGTATTGGGGCTTTTTCGCGGACCCTTCTTTCTCTTCCATGAGACCTTCCTTAAGTCATGTTACAAGATAGAACAGCGGAAATAGATAGATCCAGATGACATCGACGAGGTGCCAGTACAGGCCGGCGTTCTCGAGCTTGATCGGGTCCGAAGGAGTAATTTTCTCAGTGATGACTAAAACGGCCGCGAACGCGAGCACGACCATCCCGGCCAGGACGTGGAGGCCGTGGAGCCCGGTCATAAAGAAATAGAGGCCGAAAAAAAGGACCCTCCCCCGGCTCTGGCCGAGAAGCGTCTGTGAATTGGGATAAATGCCGTGGCCAATCTTCGACATCCATTCCTGATATTTGTTCGCGAGGAATACGCCGCCGAGGGCGATAGTAATAAAGAGGAGCGCTACGGAAAGGCCTTTACTCCCCTTCTGCATGGCCGATATGGATAGCGCCATGGTAAGGCTGCTCGTAAGGAGTATGGCCGTATTTACGGAGCCGATGAAAAGGTCGAGCTCCCTGGAAGCGCCGTGGAAGTCCGCCCCGAACCTGTACCTGTAGACCGAATAGAGGAGGAACGGCCCGAAAAACAAAAGGACCTCCGTAAAGAGGAATAGCCACATCCCCAGCTTCGCGCCAGTGTAATCGCGCTCTCTTATTTGGTCCGTCCCATCCATGTCATTTGTACTCATAGGGCCTGTGCTCGATTACCGGTATCCGCTCGAAGTTCTCGGCGGGCGGGGGCGAAGGTATCCGCCACTCGAGCGTCTCCCCGCCCCAGGGGTTTACCCCGGCCTTTTCTCCCTTAAAGAGGGCGTAAACGAGGTTTCCGAACATGAGGATAAGCCCGGCCACCAGTATCCACGACCCGACGATCGATACCACCTGAAGACCGTGGTACTGCGGGAGGTAGTTATAGTACCTCCTTGGCATGCCCTCGTAACCGAGGATGAACATCGGGAAATAAAGCATGTTGAAGCCGATAAATAGGAAGAACCACGCTACAGTCGCCCGTGCCTTGTTGTAGAGCCTTCCGAACATCTTCGGGAACCAGTAATGGAGCCCGGCGAAGAACGCGAACCCGCCTCCGCCGAACTTTACATAATGGAAATGTCCTACTACGAAGTAAGTGTCGTGGAGGTGTACGTTTACCGAAAGGGTCCCCAGGATTAGCCCCGTTAGCCCCCCGATGGAAAAGAGGAAGATGAAGGCGAGGGCGTAGAGGAAAGGCGGATCGAGCTTTATTGAACCCTTGTACATGGTCCCTACCCAGTTGAAGACCTTTATTGCGCTCGGTATCGCGACCATGAATGTGAAAAACGAGAAGAGGACGCCCGCGGTGTAGCTGTAGCCGCTTATGAACATGTGGTGTCCCCAGACCAGCGACCCCACCCCGGCGATCCCGAGGCTCGAATATACTATCGCGCTGTAGCCGAAGACGGTCCTCCTCGAAAATACCGGCAATATCTCCGATATGACGCCCATCCCCGGGAGTATCATTATGTATACGGCCGGGTGCGAGTATATCCAGAAAAGGTGCTGGTACATGATCGGGTCTCCTCCCTTTGCCGGGTCGAAGATGCCGATGCCGAAGACCCTTTCCATCATGACGAGCACGAACGTCACGCCGAGTACGGGGGTAGCTATTATCTGCACCCATGCCGTCGCGTACAGGGTCCAAACGAATAGCGGAAGCCTCCTCCAGCTCATGCCCGGGGCGCGGAGCCTGTGGGTGGTGGTTACGAAGTTTATACCCGTAAGTATCGAAGAAAGTCCGAGTACGAATACCGCAAGGAGCCCCAGCGTCACGTTCGTTCCAGTCCGGAGGCTGTACGGCGCGTAGAACGTCCAGCCCGTGTCAGGGGGGGCCCAGCCGGAGACGAGCGAGTAGATGGCTATCGACGCCCCGGCGACGTAAAACCACCAGGACAGGATGTTTAGTTTCGGAAACGAGACGTCCCTTGCGCCTATCATTATCGGGAGAAAGAAATTGCCGAAGACGCTCGGTGTGGCGGGGATGATGAAGAGAAAGAGCATTATCACCCCGTGGAGCGTAAAGATGGAGTTGTAGGTCTGGGCCGACATGATGAACGGGCCGGGACGCGTTATGAGCTCAAGCCTCATAAGGAACCCGAAAGAGACCCCGAGGACGAATAGCGAGAGTATCGAACAGAGATAGAGTATCCCTATCCGCTTGTGGTCGACCGTAAATATCCAGGAAAAGAGCCCGCGCCCGGTCCTGTAAAAGCTCTCCGCGCCGCTGCTATTCCATTTTAGCGTTTCGGCCATTTTATGGATTTCTCCTGAGAATTTATAGTAAGGATAACAGGGAAAGGCGGGCAGTCAAGAATTTGCGGTTTTTTTTGAGGGTAACCCGTCGGATGGGTCTTCCGGCTGCGTCACGACATGTCGCCGAGCTCGTACTGAAGGATCGACGCCGCCGCCAATGCCGCTGTCTCAGCCCTCAGGATCCTTGGGCCGAGACTTACAGGGATAAAGCCTTTTGATATCGCCTTTGACGCGTCTTCAGCGGAAAGCCCTCCCTCTGGCCCGGTAAGTATCGCTAGTTCGCCAGGGGGCGAGGGGAGCGGTTTTAGAATCTCCTTTATCCCGCGCGACCTTTCGCCTTCCCAGAAAAGG
>DAIDBB010000425.1 GCA_027310325.1 bacterium
GGCCTTGATGAGTTCAGCGGCCTTTACGGCGGTCTTCCCGATATCTTCAACGCTCCTTGTCATGAACCTTAGCGTCGGAAGACTATGCGCCACGGTATCCCCGTTTAAATAAAGCCTGAACGTTGCTTCAAGCGCCGAAAGAGTAAATTTGTCAGCCCTCAATGCGCGCTTCAAGGGGTTCTTCCTAATCTTATCCACGATCTCCCTTCGACCCGCGATGAGGCCAGCCTGCGGGCCGCCCAGAAGCTTATCGCCGCTGAAGGTGACTATATCGACACCTGTACCAATGCTTTCGCTTACAAGAGGCTTCCTGGGAAGCCCATAAACTGATAAGTCTATCAAAGACCCGCTCCCAAGATCCTCGACCACGTAAACTTTCCGATTTCTGGCTATGGAGACGAGGTCCTTAAGCTCCACTTCGGCAGTGAACCCTACGACCCTGTAATTACTCGTATGGGCCTTCAGTATGAGGGCCGAATCCGTCAAGGCGTCCGTATAATCCTTCGGGTGCGTCCTGTTTGTCGTGCCGACCTCTTTTAAGACGCACCCGCTTTTCCTTATGATCTCCGGGAGTCTGAAAGACCCGCCTATCTCGATAAGCTCACCCCTCGAGATAACGACCTCTTTCCCCTCGGCTAGCGTATTAAGAGTAATGAGCACGGCGGCGGCGTTATTGTTTACCACGCATGCAGCCTCTGCGCCGGTTAGCCTCTTTATGAGGCCTTCCACGAGGCCGTCCCTTTCACCCCGCTGGCCGGTAGAGAGATCAAACTCGAGGTTGATGTTCTTTTCGGCCGCAAGCCGCACCGCATCCGCGGCCTCCTTGCTTAGAAGCGACCTGCCGATATTGGTATGGAGGATGGTGCCCGTAGCGTTTATTACCGGCACTACCAGCGGCTTTAACATCTCTTTGACCTTGCCTATTACGGCCGAGCTTATGTCTTCGATAGACAGAGCCTCCCTTTTGCCAGAGATTATCTCCCTTCTAAGGCGGTCGAGAGCAGTTCGCGCGGCCTCGGTCACCAGGGGGACGGAATAGGCCGAGAGCGTCATGGCAAGGCGCTCGCTCCTTAAAAGCTCATCTATCGAGGGGAGTTCCCTTAGAAGACTATTTTTCATACATTTAATCTTACATTAGAGCGCCCAAGTGGTCAATACCCTAAATAAACACATATGGTCTAAAAACCGCAATTTTCCTAAAAATTATTTACTTCCGCACTTCCGCCATAGTATATTAGGATTATATAAAAAGGAGACTGCACTGCCCATGTATAAAGTCCTGGTCGTAGTCTCGATCATGTCCGCGACCCTAATTTCCTGCTCCAGGGGCGGGAAGGACGAAAGCAAAGGTAAGAGCGCCGGAGAGGTCATGACAGAGTATTCGCAGACCTTAGGCAAGGCGCCGGACAAGGCAAAGGCCGCAGTACAGATTGAAGAAAAAAGAAGCGCCTCCCAGGATGAAATTATGAAGGAACTGGACAAATCCGTGAATCAACCCCGGGATAATAACTAAAAGATGGTACCGATAATATCGATAGTAGGCAAATCAGGGAGCGGCAAGACGACACTCATCGTAAAGGTCGTAACTGAATTACGAAGGCGCGGGTATACCGTTGGGGTATTGAAGCACGACGCCCACGGCTTTGAGATCGACCACGAGGGGAAAGACTCGTGGAAACATAAACAGGCGGGAGCGGTGACCGTAGCCTTATCGTCCTCCGAAAAGTTTGCCGTTATAAAAGACGTAGCGAAGGAATGGCCCCCTGAACGCATAATAGATTCGTATCTAAATGACCTCGACGTCGTCATAACCGAAGGCTATAAGAAATCCGACTTCCCTAAAATAGAGGTCTTGAGAAAAGCCAACTCCACAAAGCCGGTATTTTCCGGGGATAAGCGCCTCCTGGCTTACGCTACCGATGTAAAGCTGAAGGGCGATACCCCGGTATACGGGCTTGATGACTTTAAAGGTGTGGCGGATATCATCGAGGACAGAATAATAAAAAAACATGCCGGAGGGAGCGTATCCCTTATCGTAGACGGCAGTCTCGTCCCCCTAAAGCCCTTCATAGACGACCTTCTAAGGGAGGGCGTTACGGGAATGATAAGAAGCCTCAAGGGGTGCGAGGATGCCGATGAGATAGAGCTCAGGATACGGCGGCGGAAATGACCGGGGCGATACTGGCCGGTGGAAAAAGCCGGAGGATGGGCTTTAATAAGGCCTTTATAAGGATCAACGGTGAGACGATCATCGAAAGGAGCCTGAAGCTCTTTAAAGACGTCTTCGATGACGTATTTATCGTGGCAAACGACATACTCCTTTACGAGGGCCTGGACGCGCGGGTCTACTCCGACGTATTCAAGGAGGCGGGAAGCCTCGGCGGAGTCTATACCGCTCTTTTCCACGCTAGCTCCGACTGGGCCTTTGTCGCGGCGTGCGATATGCCCTATCTCGATTCTAAGACCATAAGAAAGGTGCTCGATTCTCCAAGAAAGGGCTACGAGGCCGTAATCCCCTTTATAAACGGCAGGTACCACCCCATGCACGCCCTTTACTCGAAGAAATGCCTCAAACCGATAGAATCTATGATAAAAGAAGGAAACTTGAGGGCCACCGACCTTTTTGAAAGGATTAAGGCCAGAAAACTTTCTGAAGCGGACTTCGGGGACCTGCCCGTGGCGGCCTCGATAGAAAACATAAATACGAGAAAAGACCTCGTTAAGATCGGGCTCCCCTCATCAGAATGAAAGATAAGAACGGAAAAAGCCTTAATAGCCTCATAGCTCTCATGGAGCGCCTCCGGGGCCCCCGGGGATGCCCCTGGGACAGGGAGCAGACGCTTAAAAGCCTTACTCCTTTCATCATCGAAGAGGCCTATGAGGTCGTTTCCGCCATCGACTCGGGCTCCACGGCTTCAATCCAGGAGGAACTCGGGGACCTCCTCTTCCAGATAATATTCGCATGCCAGATAGCCAAAGAAGAGGGAAGGTTCGACATTGCTGGCGTAATGGACGGCACCGTTGAAAAGATGGTAAGGCGCCACCCCCATGTCTTCGGGGACAAAAAGGCAAGCACATCCGAAGAGGTCCTCAAGCACTGGGCCGAGATAAAAAAGGAGGAGAAAAAGTCATCGGAGAAAAAACAGTATCTTTCCGATGTGCCAGAGGCGATGCCTGCGCTCTTGAGGGCCCAAAAGGTCAGCCAGAAAGCGGCTAAGGCCGGGTTTGACTGGAAAGAAATCGATGAAGTGCTGAATAAACTCAAGGAAGAGACGGACGAATTCAAAAAGGCCCTCCGCGATAAGGACGCAGCCGGAATGGAAGAAGAACTCGGGGACATGCTTTTCACGATCGTCAACGTCGGAAGGTTCGTCGACGTGAATCCAGAGGACGCGCTCAGAAAAACGATCGGCAAATTCATGAGCCGGTTCCATTACGTGGAAAAAATCATCACTCAAAAAGGAGGAGATCTTTCATCTGCTCCAATGGAGGAGATGGAACGTCTCTGGGAAGAATCCAAGTTAAGAAAAAAAGAGTAACTAAACCAACCGGTTTCTGAGATTTCCCCACAAACTGTTGATAACTTGTTGAAAACCCACCTGATGCAAAATTCACTTAAACAGTATTACATGGGGTTTTTGGAAATTGCTTAATTTTTAATCATACATTTTTTAAAATAAATCAACTAGTTATACTGTTATTAAAGCTTTTTCATTTCGGAGCAGAAAAAGTATAACTCAATTTATTTCCTTCTTTAAAATCCTTTGAAAAACGGGATTTCGAGGTAGAATCATGTGCGGCCCCCGACCTATCTTGAAATGTCCCGTTAGACGTCGGAAGTCTGAAGTCTGTTGTTATCAAAGACCTTTTCTATTTATCCCATTTTCATCTGTCCTTTCTTTTGCGCAAAAGACCTTGACAATTAGTAAAAAAAGAAATATTATACATAATTAATTTTTACACCAATGCGTTTTTCCGGATGGCCCGAACGGGCTTTCTGAATTAACTAAAACATGGAATCAGCAGAAAAGGAGAATCAGATTGGCAAACCATAAGTCGGCGATAAAAAGGCACAAACAGAGCGAGACCAGAAGAATAAGGAACTCTTCGGTGAAGTCTACCGTTAAGACAGCGATTAAAAAGGTCCGGGAAGCCGTGACCGCGAAAAAGAGCGACGAAGCTAAAACCAACCTAAAGGAAGCCGCCTCTTTGCTCGATCGCGCAGTCTCAAAGGGGGTCCTCCACAGGAATAACGCCTCGAGAAAGATATCCAGACTTAGCTCGCTCGTAAAATTACTGGAAACCAAGTAATCTCTTCTACGATTCAAAAAAAACAGCCCGGACTCCAATCATGGAACCGGGCCTTATCTTAATCTCATTTTCCGTGCCGTCCCCTTTACACTAAGCCCCGCAAAGGTCCATGATAAGCTTCGATAATATGAACTCCCCTGGGAACCTTCCCGTCTTAAGGTCGGTATCAGCTGCTTTGAGCGTAAGAATGGCCTTTTTAAGCTCCCCCTCGGTGAAGGAGCGGCTCCTTTTCACATAGCTTTCAAGGCGGAACTGCGGCACACCGGCCGCCCCGGCTAGCCTGGGGCCAACCACACCCTTCCTGGCCAGGGCCTTGAGCCTTAACAGCGTCCGAATCTGTCTTGATATCGCCCCGAGGACCTTTACAGGCTCCTCGCCGGAGACCTTGCCGAATACCTTAAGGGCCTTTTTCAGGTCTTTACTCCCTATGGCATCCGAAAGGTCGAAGATTGTCTCCTCCTTGCAATCAAGCCCGGCGTCCTCCACATCCGAGTCTTCAACGGTACTCTTCTCGCCCGCGAACAATATGATCTTATCAAGCTCCCCTTTTACGTCCCTAAGCCTGTTCCCTGCTATTTGAAGGAGCTTTCGCGCGGCGGTATCGGTAATCTCCTTACCCTGTCCCCTTGCCTCCTTCTTTATCCAAAGAAGGAGGTCTCTTTCATAAAGCCGGCCGCATGCCTTAAGATACCCTTTTTCGTCCAGAAGCCTTAAGAAATCCGCGCTCTTCTCTATCTTGGCAGCATTGCTTATGAAAACAAGGCACGCGAACGGCGACGGGTTCTTTATATACTCGTAATACTCTCTTTCCTGCGCGGCCTTTATGGACTCCGCGTTTTTTACAACGACGACCCTTCTGTCGGAAAAAGCCGGAAAAGTTGACGCAACGGAGATCACATCCGCCGGCAAAGCGGACTTGCCGTCAAAAGCATGATAGTTCATTGACTCGAACCCGCCCTTAAGCGCCGCGGACTTTATCCCGTTCAAGGCCTCTTCGGCCATATAGTCCTCAGTCCCGTAAATATAGTAAACGGGCTTAAGATCGAGTGATTTCGGGCTATCTTTCGTCATTTAGAACCTTTCAAGGACGCGTTCCTTGGCAAGACGCGCCGAGTTGGACGCGATCTTTTTCATGGCAGCGAGCTCAGCGTCATTTGTGGCAGTGACATCAAGGATATTTACGGTATAATCCTCATACCTCGATATCTCGTCCTCCCACAATACCTGGCCGGTATCTTCTTTTACTATCTTAAGGGAAAAGACCAACGTGAGCCTGTACTGCTGGATGACGTCGATGCCGGCGAAAGATATCGGGACGATGGTGTAAGATTTTACCACACCCCTCATGACCGCATCACCATTGTCGACTATCCTGACCGTATTTACGAACTCGTTTATGAAGGCGGCGGTGATGGCGCCTTCGATATCAGGTTTTCTCGTATCGTTTACGAAGACCGGCATCGACATCGACGATATGCCCCATGCCGTCATGGGACCCCTGCCTGCCATATGGTATCCGCATCCGGTGAGGATAAGAAATAGGATTATGGATAAAAGAGTTCTTCGCAAAAAAAACATCAGGAAACCACCATGTTTATTATCTTATTGGGAACGTATATGATTTTTTTTATGGTCTTGCCGTTGACCCATTCGAGGGACTTCTCGTCTTTCATGACAAGCTCACGGACGATATCCTCAGCCGAGTCCACGGGCGCTGTGATCTTGCTTCTCACCTTTCCGTTGATCTGAACGACAAGCATGACCTCTTCTTTTACAAGCGCCGAAACGCTAGCCTCGGGCCAGGCCGTTTCGTATAAAGGCCTCTTATTCCCAAGCTTCATCCACAGTTCTTCGGAGACATGAGGGGCGAATGGGGATAAAAGCAGCACCACCGACTCGACGGCCTCCCGGAATACCTTTTGCTCCATCTTTTTATTCTCACCGTCCGTAAAGCGGAATTGGTAGAGCGCGTTCACGAGCTCCATGACCGAGCTTATCGCGGTATTAAAATGAAATCTTTCCTCTATGTCCTGCGTGACCTTTTTTATGGTCCTGTGCGTAGCGGCGTGGACCTCTTTCAAGGCCCCAACGAGAGCCCCGTCTTTTCCGGCGTCATAAGGGATTTGTCCGTTGAGCGTTTGGATATTTTCAAGGACAAGCCGCCAGACCCTGCCAAGAAACCTGTAAGCCCCCTCCACCCCCTCCTCGCTCCAGTCAAGGTCCTTTTCGGGAGGAGCGGCGAAAAGGGAAAAGAGCCTTGTGGTATCGGCCCCGTACCTCTCTATGATACTATCCGGGTCGACCACGTTCTTTTTTGATTTCGACATCTTCTCGACCGCCCCGACCGTTACAGTAGCGCCGCAATGGACGCATTTTCCTTCTTTCGCCTCCTCAGGGAAAAGAAAACCGTGTTCCTGGCATTTAAGCGTCTCCTTGCAGACCATCCCCTGGGTAAGCAAATTCCTGAAAGGCTCGTCCTGACGCGTAAGCCCGAGGCTCCTTAACGCCTTTGTGAAAAACCTCGCGTAAAGGAGGTGGAGTACAGCGTGCTCGATCCCCCCTATATACTGGTCTACAGGCATCCAGTACTCAGCGTCCTCCGGTCTAAAAGGCAGGTCCGCTTCTTTGGGTGAGGCGTATCTAAGAAAATACCATGAAGAATCGACGAACGTATCCATCGTGTCCGTCTCGCGCCGCGCTGGCTTCCCGCACTTAGGGCACTCGGCATTCACGAAGCTTTCGACCCCAGCGAGCGGGGAGAGGCCCTTCCCCGTCAACTTTACATCCTCGGGTAGTATCACGGGCAGGTCTTCATATGGAACAGGGACGACACCGCAATCCTCGCAGTAGATAACGGGTATTGGGCACCCCCAGTACCTCTGCCTCGATATCCCCCAGTCCCGGAGCTTATAGTTGACTGCCCCGCTGCCAGCTTTTTTCTCCTCGACGAGGCGGACTATGGCAGGGGCGGCCTCGGTATTTTTCATGCCGTCAAACGGACCCGAGTTTACCATTATGCCTTCATCCGCATAGGCCTTGTCCATGGTCTTGGGGTCAAGGCTGACGCCGGGCGGGTTTATGACCACCGATACGGGCAGGCCGTAGGCTTTAGCGAACTCGAAGTCCCGCTGGTCGTGGGCCGGGACGGCCATTACAGCGCCGGTGCCGTACTCCATGAGGACGAAATTCGCAACATACACCGGGACTTTCGCGCCCGTAAGCGGGTTTACACAGAAAGAGCCTGTAAATACGCCCTCTTTCTTCATCTCTTCCATGTTTCTCTGGGTCCTGGCCTCGCTTTTTACCTTCGCGACAAAACTTTCGACCTCGCGGCGCCTTTCCGTGGTGGTAAGCCTTTTTACGGCGGGATGTCCGGCGGCAAGGCTCATGAACGTAACGCCGTAAAGGGTATCGGGCCTGGTGGTAAATATCTTTATGACTTCCGTTGAACCGTCCGCCTTGAAAAGGACCTCGGCGCCTATGCTTTTGCCTATCCAGTTCCTCTGCATCACCAGGACCTTCTCGGGCCAGCACGGAAGCCTGTTGGTAAACTCGAGGAGTTCCTCGGCAAAGTCGGTAATCCTGAAGAACCATTGATCGAGGTCCTTTGTCTCTACCTGGGAGTCGCACCTCCAGCAAAGCCCTCCCTCGACCTGCTCGTTGGCGAGCACGGTTGCGCAGTTCGGACACCAGTTTACCGAAGAACGCTTCTTGTAGGCGAGGCCCTTCTCTAGGAATTTAAGGAATATCCACTGGTTCCATTTGTAATAATCGGGAGCGCATGTAGTAACC
>DAIDBB010000428.1 GCA_027310325.1 bacterium
GCGACGTACAGGGCAAAGACCAGCGCCGCGGTAAAAACGGTAAAGTAGAATATGTTAAGGACCCCGCTCTCGGCGAAGGCGTTACCCATCTGCACGGCCAAAAAGACGTATCCGATCCTCAGCAGGTAATCGTGTCCGGCCTCGAGCATGGAGACCTTCTTCAAGACGCCGAACATGAAGCCCGCGGCGAGAGAGTACGGCACGAGGCTAAGAAGCCCCGCATCGGCGAAAACGCTTCCGGCGAACGTCGGGGCCTCGTTGCCGTAAACGTCTATCGATTGGTCCTCCTTTATGAGGTCTCCCCTGGAATTGAAGGGGTGCCCGGGTTTGTCCGGCCACAGTAACCTCGGCACCCAGGACGTGAGGGCGTTTCCGAGAACTCCCGTGCCCATAAATAGAGTTTGGTCGTCCGTCATCCTGTTGACCATGAAAGAGTACCCCCGATAAAGTCCGAACGGGCCCATCCGGGTCCCCAGGGAAGCGATCGAGCTAAGGTAGATATCTTCGCCGGCCAAAGAGACGGCCGAGTCCTCCCTTGAATACTGATATTTGACCTGCGTCTTTACTCCCAGCCCCGCGAAAAATATCGCGGCGGCGATAAGGATAAACGCAGGCCTCGCAAACTCCCTTACCATCGGGCGATTAAAGCAATAAAGGGTGGCGAAAAGGGTGACCAGCGCCCCGTTGATGCCGCTTTTGCTCGGGGAAAGGACAAAGGAGAGTCCAAGAAGAGCGGCTACGCAGAAGACCTTCTTCGCAACGTTTTTCCCGGAATACGCGACGATGAGACTTAAGCCTATGAGGGCCAGGTCGAGGCCCTTGTCGAAGAACTCCCCTCCCCTTTTTGTCGCCTGGTACATATACAGCCCCGAAAAATAATCCCCGACGCTCCTGAACCCCCACGTGTAAAGGGCGTAAAACTTGGCGGAAAGGCCGGCCCACGCGAGCAGATATCCGAGAAAAAGGACTTTTTTTCTCTTTTCACCGGTTAACGGCGAGCCCGTTACGCTCCTCCCGGAGCCGCTTATCGCAAGGCCAGCGTAAAAAGAGAGAAGCGAGACAAGGAGCATTATATTCGGTAAAAACCTCAGGTCCAGTTCCGCACCGATGTCCACAAGCCCAAGGTCAAGGATGTACATGAGAAGAAGCCCTATCCCATCGGTCACGAACCCGAGTGCAAGGAACGCCGTCCCCAGTCCTTCAACAGAAAAGAGCCCCCTTTGACGTATGATATAGGCCATAATGGCCGTGTTGACCGCGAGAAATAGAAGAAACCAGGTCATCGGAGGTACCTCTCTATTGCCCGAACGACCCCGTCTGCCGGTATCCCCGTCATGCACCTTTGGCCGTACTGGCAGTATTCAAGCCCGGTCTTCCCGTAGCAGGGCATGCAGTCAAGGGACTCCTCGGTCCTTATGACGGTGTTGCCGTCTCCCCACGGCCTTGTCGAGTCTATATCAGTCGGTCCTGCGATGGTCACGACCGGGACACGGAGGGCGGAAGCTATGTGACCGAGGCCCGAGTCGCCGGATACGAATACGCTACTCCTTGATATGAGCCCGGCTACGACCGTCATAGGCTCGTTTTCGATATTTACTATCCTCTCTCCGTCTGCGAAAAAACGCTTCAGTTCCGAATCCTCGGGCCCGAAGAAGACAACGGCGCGAAGGACGGGGTCTTTCTTAAGAAGCGCGTCCAGGGCCTCCCTGAGCTTACCGGCGGGGAACCTTTTATATTGCTGGTGGCCGCCGCTTCCGGGGTGGGCGCCTACTACGGGCCCTTCAGCAAGTCCCGCTCTATTCCATATGTCTTCCGCCCGCCTGTTAGACCCTTCATCTATCGGGAAGACCATCGGCTCGAGCCCGCATTCCGGAAAGACTGTCTTTAAGATATTAAGGTTTGCCACGACCCTGTGCTCGCCTTTCTTTATCGCCCGCCAGTGCGTGTATCCCCAAGTCCTCTTCGCCGAATCGCCCGCTATCGCATCTATGCCGGAAAAGAGCCTCAGGAACTTTGCGGCGAAAGGCGATATCCCGGTAGCTATTATCGCCAGGTCGAAAGACCGTCTCCTTAACTCCGCAAAGGGACTTATCTGCCTGAGCCTTCCATGAAAGCGCGTTGGTATTAAGAGGTGCTCGTCGCACGCCCCGGTCCCGAGGACAACGCCTAGGGCTTCCACGTTGCCGGAGACGAGCGTTATCCTCGCATGAGGCAGACGCTTTCTTAGCGAAAGCATCATGGGGGTCATCATTATCATGTCCCCAATGCCCCAGGACTGATAGACCAGCACATTCTCGTATGATTTTGTATCCATAGGGCCCCTTCAGTTTGTTGCGGCTCCGCCTTTAGTGAGCCTGTACGCCAGCCAGTATCCGCTTTTTGTGAGCCTGTACCTCAGAAAGAACCTCGATTTTCGAAAAAACGTGAAGGCCTTCATCCGGTATCTAAATGCGGTTGATATAAGCCGCGAGACCGGTGCCCCGAGGCAGGCGAGATACACGGAAATCCCTATTATATTTCCGCTCCACGTGATTCGACCATATCCCCTCATGAGCCGTACCCCGCGGGCGGCGTCGCCGTTCTCCATCCTTACGAGCGAGAGCATGGTCATCATCCTTATCTGACCGGGCATCCTCTTTTCCCACGCGCGAAGGAGCTTATCTTTTGATTCATCCGGGGCCGCGTAATGACCTGCGATGGCATCCCTCAAAAAAAGCCACTCTTTGAGGACAGAATCAACGTTTCTCGATGACGAGGCCGAGGCCGGGTTTATCGTAAAGAACGCGAGCGGCTCGGCCGAGAATACGGCCCCCTGCTTAAGCGCTATCGCCGTAAGTAGATAGAGGTCGAACCCGAGTATCCTCGGGACCTCTCCCACCGCCTTCAACGCTTCCGACCTGTACAGGACCGCGGCCTGCTGGGGCCATCCCCTCTCCCAGAGGACGCGGGCCGATTCCGGGCAAGGATAGAAGCCGTCCGCATGGGCCGGGCCGGTAAAGAGATAAGGCGCGCCGCAAACTTCCACGCATATGCAGGTCGCGCCGAAAAAGCCGGCGTCCTCGTTTTTTTCGAGGCTGAAAACGGCCTTTTCGAGGAACTCGGGCATCCATATGTCGTCATCTGCGAGATATGAAAAATACTTTGTTTCAACAAGACGGAGGCCCAGGATGAGGTTCTCGACGCCGCCGATATTCTTTTCGCGCCTTATATACCTGAACCTTGCGTCCCGCGCCGTAAACTCGCGCGCCACGCGTTCGGTGCCGCCGTCATCCGACGCGTTGTCGAGTATGCAGACGATAAAGTCGTTCCGCGTCTGCCCGATGACGCTTACGAGCGCCCGCCTGAGCATCGAGGGCCTCCGGTAGGTGGGCACGAGTATCGTCACC
>DAIDBB010000318.1 GCA_027310325.1 bacterium
CCTTTTCTGCAAGCAAAGGCGATAAATCCCGATTGTGCGTTTGCGCCGCTCTGAGGCGTAATGCACTGTGCCCTAACGGTCGTCGGTGGATTCGAGGCGTCGGAATAACCTATCAGTGAGTTCCCGGAGTTTGTATTGCTATCCTGATACGCAAAAATGAGAAGGTCTGAAGTTGCTGGCCCATACACTGCGCCCGTTACTTTGGATCCGTCCCATACCCCTAAAACACCTGAGGCCTTTGCGTTGTTGACGGCTCCTGCCGCAAGCTGGGCGGTCGCTATCGTCCCCGTGAGGTTCGTTGTGGGCAGAGTCGCCGGGTTCAAAAGTCTCCATGATGTATCCCCTCCTACATAACTGAAGAGACAGACATTTGGTAAATCCCCAGGAGATAAAGCCGCTCCTGATAATTTTTTTATTGTTAATGCTCCGCCTCCAGCATTTAATGTTGGTGTCGTACTTGAGTTTGTATTTGTTATGTATCCCCTTACAATCATTCCATCGGTGTAAGATGTTATGCCCGGTTTAAGGGCAAATATATAGGCATCGGTACGCGTTACATCCGTTGCATATATCTGTCCTCCTGATTGGGTCTGTACCTGTGCAGGAATAGAAGGATTATTTACCGCCAGTATCCCTATCGAGACCGCTGAGAGGCCGTTATCGAGCTGGCCCGAATCCCATAAGACCGTAACCGTAGTCACGCCCGCCGAGAAGGAAGCGGCCGTTATCGTCCCGTAGACGGTTCCCGCCGAGACAGTGGCCTTTATCCTTCTATTCGGCTGTGCTACGGGGGTTACATCCCCGGCGGCCGTAAATTGACTGGTTGATAGATAAGTCAGGGTCCAGGACTGCGCTACCCACTCGCTCTGCTGTGTCGCTATAACCGTGTAGGGCATGGAGGAAATGTTGTCTTTCCCACCCCATATCTGTACTCCATTGGCATCAGTGAGAGTGGCTTTTACTGGTCCCGAAAGCCATACATCAGCTTCTCCATTAACATCGAGTATGACGGGGTTGGCGTTTGCGGTTGCCCCAGTCGAGTCCGTATAGGTTGAGGCCGGTGTACTTGTGCCCGGCAAATAAGTGTAGAGCTTTCCACCGGCAAGGGGTGCTCCCGCAGCAGTCCAAGCTTTAAATCGGGGATATGGCATTATGGAGGTAGACATTTATCTGGACTCCTTGGTTTTTGTATAAGCCTCAAATATGAGCATCTGTCTTTTAATTCGAGTAGCCAGTGTACTTTCCGGTGCTTTAGCCGTTGCCGCCTGTATCAGCGTTTCGGCGTATTCGGGGTCATAAGAGGCTTTTAAAAGATATTTATTTACTTGCTCCCTGCTGTATCTGCCGAAGACATCTGACAATGCCCTGTAACTGCCTATAACTTGCTTTACGCCCGGTATTCTTGATGAGAGTTGCCAGAAAATCATCAGCTTCTCAGCGGTATCAGATCCACCTGGTCCGACAGGGCGGAAAGACCGTGCAAGGTTCTCAAAGGCTTGATTGATGGTCTGAAGGGCCTGTAATTTTTCAGGGCTGTCTTTATAAAGCTCCCGCAACGCAGGAGCGTACTTCCTCATGGCGGTCGTCATCTTGGCGACGCTCATTTGGGGATTGCCCGTCAAGTCCTGCGGGGTTAGCCTTGCCTGGTTCATTATGTACTCGCCAACAGCCTTCTGAAGGCCCGCTTCAGCGCTCTTATCGCCCTGCACTATCCGCATAAGCTCGGTCATTTTCTGGGGTGTTGTCATCGCTCTCGCTATGCCCTGCTCAAAGGATACGCCGAGCCTTGAATCATCAATCATTCTTGCCGCTACGGACTTATCAAAATTCTCACTCAAGCCCCGCCACGCATTGACCTTGCGGGTCGCCCGGACAACGCTTGAAAACTCCTTGCCTAAGCCGAACTTCTGAAGAACCGCTTTATTTTGAGTTTGCCATGCCATGAGCTTTTTATATTGGACTTCACCCGTTACGGGGTCGGTTGCGCTCTTGAGAAGGTCCTGCGAGAGATAATCATCCATTGCCTTCTTTGCTTCCTTATCACTTCCCAGTGCCCGCATGAAGTCATCTGCTGCATCAAGTTTGCCCGATCTGACAAACTCTCTTGCCACGTTTGCATCGGCTATTCTAAACCCGTTGGCCTCGTTGCCGGGCCTCAGGATGTTCCCGACCGCACCACGGCGATATATTTTGTCGTATTCCTTGTAATATGCCGAAGCCTTACGGAATG
>DAIDBB010000441.1 GCA_027310325.1 bacterium
GGATATTTCCTCTTAGCGAAGCTATGCCTATGCTGCTTGTAATCTGCCCCTGGAGCTTTATGGCCTTGCCAGTACCGTTATTATATTTATGTTTTAGGAATATAGCCTCCTCGATGGTCTTCCTGAGCTTTTCGGCATAATCGGACGCCTCCTGGATGCTTGTATCCGGAAGTATTACGATAAACTCGTCTCCGCCGTATCTTGCCGCGGTGGAGCCGGCCTTGTAGAGGCTGGCCGAAATGAGCTCCCCCACCTCGGTCAATACGCGGCTTCCAGCCAGGTGGCCGTGATTGTCATTGACTTCCTTGAACCTGTCCAGGTCAAGAAAGATGAGGCTAAGATCTGAGCAGTTGTTCAGGGCCCTCCTGATGTCCTTTACCAGGCGGTCATAGAAGTACCTGTCGTTGTAAAGCCCTGTGAGGTTATCCTTTATGGAAAGCTCGCCGAACTTCTTGGCGTCAAGGGAGTTCTGTATCAGAGTTGACGTGTAGCCAGCGAAGATCTTTAAAAGGGATAGGTCGTTCTGCGAGTAATTTACGCCATTAAGCCTGTTGAGGAGCTCTATTACGCCTATGGTAGCGCCCTTTATCCTCACGGGCGCGCATATTATGGATTTTGTCCTAAACTTCGTCTTTTTGTCTATGGCCGCGTAGAATTTCTTGTCCCGTCTGGCCGTCTTGCTTATATAGGGCCTGCCCGCCAGGTATGTGCTTCCGGCTATGCCGACGTCCGATGGCATCGAGGCCTCAACGAGGGCCTTCGAACCTTTGCCGAAACACGCAACAAAGTACAACACCCCGCTTTTTTGCCCGAGGCTATTCAGGGAAGGGTCGTCAAGGAGTATGGAGCCGGATTCCGAAGGCACGAACTTGTTCGCCCACCAGAGTATCTCCTTAAGCATGACTTTAAGGTCGATGTCCCTGAGCCCGCGGCCCGTCTTCTTCTTCCTCTCGAGTATCTTATTTAGGATGTTCTCCCTGGCTATGTTTATGCGCATCTATAGGGAATGTCTCCTGGGTCTTAAAGCGCACGGCGACGGCAGCGGTAAGGATATAAAGCTATTTTTTTCCGATAAAGCGAATGCTATCATAAATAAAACCATATGTAAAATGTGTACCAAAAGTCACAGGACCTGGCAAAAAAATAAAAAGCGTCTGGACAAAAGACCTCTTCCAAGATATTTTTTTATGGCTAGAGGACGATCGCAGATATGAGCCTGATAAAACGGATCACATGCATAATAGGTACCGCCGGCCACATCGACCACGGCAAGACCTCCCTCGTGAAGGCGCTTACCGGGATCGATACCGACAGGCTCGCCGAGGAGAAAAAAAGAGGGGTCTCCATCGACCTCGGCTTCGCGTACATGGACCTGGAGGGTAGCGAGGGCGAACCAGTGCGTGCGGCCATAATCGATGTCCCGGGGCATGAGAGGTTCATAAAGAACATGCTCGCAGGGGTTACCGGCATGGATATCGTGCTTTTCGTCGTGGCGGCGGACGACGGAATAATGCCCCAGACACGGGAGCACCTCGACATAGTCCATCTACTG
>DAIDBB010000450.1 GCA_027310325.1 bacterium
GTCTCATATTCGCGCTCCGCCTCGATATAGCTGCCTCTCACGTCATAAGCATACCCGAGGTTTACATGCGGCTTGAACTGGTTGGGAGATTTCCTGACCGTATCTTCCCAGAAGACGAGTTCATCGCGCCATACGTCGAGGCGGTCAAAAGCCGTTATACCGTAGAAAGCGACTACTACCGCTACTAACCCGTATCCAACAGCCTTTTTCGCGGTCGTCCCTCCAACCCGAACGTCGAGACCGCCGAATATCCAGGTTATTAGCATGGCAAATAGCGCAAAGGCCCCCAGGGCAGGCAAATACATGTATCTCTCTGCGTAAAAGACCGGTATCGGGATTATGTTCGATACAGGAAGCAACCAGACCCAGAACCAGAGGTACCAGAACCGCACCCGGTTGCTGCCCTTCCATAGGATTATCGCCGAAAGAGCCAGCCAGCCAAAGAGTGAAGCGAGAACAATCGGAGCGAGGAATGAGTGATAATACGGGGCGTCGTAAAACCCGCTCAAGTTCAGGGGCCAGATTATCGTCCAGATGTATCTCCAGTATATGGGTAACATCGTCGGATAAACGACCCCGAAAAGCGTCGCAAGGGGATTCGGGCCCAATTCAATATTATTCGAGCTTAAATGGGCGAAGACCGTGAGCGTACCCGCTATGGAGACGGCGAAAAAAGGTAGCGAGTACTTCCATTTGCGCTCCCCGCTGATAAACACTTCATAAGCTATCAGGGCGAGCGGAAGAGTGACCGCCGAAGACTTTGAAAGGACCGCCAGTATAAAAAAAATAAGGCCAAGGACGTAATTAAATACCTTTCCTCCCCTTTCCCGGAAGTTGAGGTAAGTAAGAAGCGATAGAAATGTAAATAAAACCGAAAGGAGTGTCTTTCTTTCCGAGACCCAGGCGACGTTCTCGACGTTTACCGGGTGTACCGCGAAGATGAGGGCCGAGATAAAGGCGACGTCATTTCTTTTCGCTATTCTTTTTATCACGACAAAGGCAAGAAGAACGTTCGCGGCATGGATGACGACGTTCATGATGTGATATCCCGCCGGGTTCAAACCCCAGAAAAGATAGTCAGCCGAGTAGCTAAGGAGATTCACCGGCGCGTAATTCGAAAAAAACGGCTCCGTAAATATGGCCTTCAGGTTCGCTACGGAAAAGCTCTGTATGAGGAGATTATTAAGGACGTAGACGTCGTCGTCCCAGGAAGGGATAAAATCAAATCCTACGCTCTTCCCGTAAAGCGATATGACCGCCGCTAATATTAAGGCGTATGGAAGAATCTTCTCCAGGACTTCTCTCGACAGGGCCTGTTTGCCGGTGCTCATTATCTACTGATTGATTAAGATGTTATGATACTCCTGAAGCGGCTTTACATCAAGGCCGCCCTTTAATACCGCGTTTATCCCGTGGGCCGCGGCCTTTGCCCCGGCTACGGTCGTGAAATACGGCAGCCCGAACTCAAGCGAGGACCTCCTTATGGAGTAGGAATCAGCTACACTTTTAGCGCCGAACGAGGTGTTTATTACCATGTCTACCTCTTTGCTTTTGATCCTGTCCACTATATTGGGCCTGCCCTCCATGACCTTGTAGACCGGCTCGACCTCTATGCCTCTTTCCCTGAGGTAGCGGGCCGTACCGTTCGTAGCGATTATCTTGAAGCCCATCTCCATAAGTTCCTTCGCTACACTTACTATGGGGGGCTTGTCCTCGTCCCTTACGCTTATGAAGACTGTGCCCTTAAGCGGCAGGTTGTTCCCGGCGGCTATCTGGGCCTTTGCGAAGGCCCCGCCGAAATCGCTCCATATGCCCATCACCTCGCCCGTGGATTTCATCTCAGGGCCGAGAAGTATATCGACTCCTGGGAATTTGATGAACGGAAAGACCGCTTCCTTGACCGAAGTGTACGCGGGCCTCACCTCTTCGGTGAAGCCGAGCTCCTTCAACGCCATCCCGATCATGAGCTTGGTGGCGAACTTCGCCAGCGGCTTCCCTATGGCCTTGCTAACAAAGGGTATCGTCCGCGAGGCCCTCGGGTTAACTTCCAGGACGTATACGATATCGTCCTTTACAGCGTACTGAACGTTCATGAGCCCAACTACCTTGAGGGCCTTTGCGAGAAGGACCGACTGCCTCCTGATCTCGTCGAGGATACCGTTTTCGAGGGAATACGGGGGTATCGAGCACGCAGAATCGCCAGAGTGCACCCCGGCCTCCTCGATATGCTCCATGATGCCGCCGATTACGACCGTCTCGCCGTCGCTTATGCAGTCTACATCTACCTCGACGGCGTTCTGAAGGAAACTGTCGATGAGCACCGGATGGCCCGGTGAGGCCTGGAGCGCCCTTGTCATGTAATCTATCAGGCTCATCTCGTCATAGACTATCTCCATGGCCCTGCCGCCAAGGACATATGAAGGCCTGACCATGACCGGATACCCAACGGAGCCGGCAACGCTTACGGCCTCGTCTATGGACCTCGCGATGCCGCTTTCAGGCCTCCTTAATTTAAGCTCTTCAAGGAGCCTGTCGAATCGCTCGCGGTCCTCGGCGATATCTATCGAGTCCGAAGACGTGCCGAGTATGCGGACCCCGGCCTTCTCGAGGGGGACGGATAGCTTAAGCGGGGTCTGCCCGCCGAGTTGGACTATGACGCCGTAGGGCTTCTCCCTCTCTATTATCGCCATTACGTCTTCGAAGGTAAGGGGCTCGAAATATAGCCTGTCCGAGGTATCGTAGTCGGTTGATACGGTCTCAGGGTTGCAGTTTACCATTATGCTCTCGATGCCCTCCTCTTTAAGGGCAAAGCTCGCGTGGACGCAGCAGTAATCGAACTCTATGCCCTGGCCGATCCTGTTGGGGCCGCTCCCGAGGATCACGACCTTCTTTTTATCGGTCGGGGAGGCCTCACAGGCGGACTTCTGCGTTGTCTCGTCGGTCACCTGGTAGAAGGGCCGCTCGTAGGTGGAATAAAGATACGGGGTAAACGCCTCGAACTCGGCGGCGCAGGTATCTACGGCCTTAAAGACTGGGGTGATACCGGCTTCCGTTGCGCCTTTTCTAACCTCTTCCTCGCCCTTGCCCGTGAGAGCGCCGAGCATCCTGTAGGAGAACCCGCACTCCTTAGCCCTTCTTATCAGCTCCGGGGCAACTTTGCCGGTCTTCGACTGCCAGAATATCCCCTCCTCGAGCTCGGTTATATCACGCAGGTTATTAAGGAACCACCGGTCTATCTTCGTAAGCTCGTATATCTCGTCCACGTGCATTCCGACCCTCAGGGCCTCGCAGATGTACCAGGGCCTCTGAGCGTTCGGGGTCTTAAGCCTTTCCTTTATGACGTCGAGCTCTTCGGCTGTAGGCTTGAACGAATGGCTTTCGCGCGTCTTTCTTACGACCTTTTCAAAGCCGTAGCTCCCAGTCTCAAGCGACCGCAGGGCCTTTTGCATCGCCTCCTTGAAGCTCCTTCCCATGGCCATGGCCTCGCCTACGGACTTCATCTGCACCGTAAGCGTGGGATCGGCTTTCGGGAACTTCTGGAAGGCGAAACGAGGAATCTTCACGACGACGTAATCTATCGTCGGCTCGAAGCACGCGGGCGTCTTCAGGGTTATATCGTTGGGTATCTCGTCGAGAGTATAGCCCACGGCCAGCTTCGCAGCGATCTTCGCTATGGGGAATCCGGTCGCCTTGCTCGCGAGCGCCGAGGACCTCGATACCATCGGGTTCATCTCTATCACGTATATCTTTCCCGTCTCCGGGTTTACGGAGAACTGGATGTTACTGCCCCCGGTATCGACCCCTATCTCCCTTATTATCCGCACGGACGCGTCCCGAAGAGTCTGGTATTCCTTGTCGGTAAGCGTCTGAGCTGGGGCAACGGTGATGGAATCCCCGGTGTGGACGCCCATCGGGTCGAAGTTCTCAATGGAACATATTATGACGACGTTGTCGTTTTTGTCCCTCATCACCTCGAGCTCGAACTCTTTCCATCCTATGACCGATTCTTCGACCAATATCTCCTGGACGGGGCTGCACTCGAGGCCCCTTCTTACCATCTCCTCGAATTCCTGCCTGTTGTAAGCTATCCCGCCGCCGGTGCCGCCGAGGGTGAAAGACGGCCTTATTATCATCAGGAAGTCCATCTTCTCCGCTATCTCCATGGCGGCGGCAACGGTCCTCGCATGTCCGCTCCTCGGGACCTCAAGGCCGATTTTTTTCATGGCGAGCTTAAATAGCTCCCTCTCCTCGGCCTTTTTTATGGCCGGAAGCTTCGCCCCGATAAGCTCGACGTTATACTTATCGAGAACCCCGGCCTCGGCGAGCTTAACGGATACGTTAAGGGCCGTCTGGCCACCCATGGTCGGTAGTAACGCGTCCGGCCTCTCGCGTTCTATTATATTTTCGACCATATCCGCAGTTATCGGCTCTATGTATGTCCTATCGGCAAGGGTCGGGTCAGTCATGATCGTCGCGGGGTTCGAGTTTACGAGGATGACCTCGTAGCCGTCTTCCCTCAATGCCTTGCAGGCCTGAGTGCCCGAATAGTCGAACTCGCAAGCCTGGCCTATAACAATCGGGCCGGAGCCGATGAGGAGAATCTTTTTTATGTCAGTACGCTTAGGCAATCTAAAAACCTCCCGTATTTATGCTTAAAGATATCACCTCTTCGAGTCCTCCATCATCTTTACGAACCTCCTGAAGAGATACTGAGAGTCGTGCGGGCCCGGGGAGGCCTCGGGGTGGTACTGGACCGAGAAAAGAGGGAGTTCCCTGTGGGT
>DAIDBB010000456.1 GCA_027310325.1 bacterium
GGATATTGGACCCGGATATGCCGAGGATGATGCCGGCTACGCCCCCTATGAGGGAAAGCGTAAGGGCCTCGACTATGAACTGGAGCCTTATGTCCCAGGTCTTGGCGCCTACCGCCATCCTTATGCCTATCTCCCTCGTCCTTTCGGTCACGGACACGAGCATTATATTCATTATGCCTATGCCGCCGACAAGGAGCGACACGGATGCGACGGCCCCCAGGAGAAGCGTCATGACGGTTGTAGCCTGTTGTGCCACCTGCATCATCTGGGTAAGGTTCCTTACCGTAAAGTCGTCATCCTGCCGGGGCCCTATGTGGTGCCTCTGGCGCAGGAGCGAGGTCATCTCTTTTTCCGCGACAGGGAGGTCGTCGGGGCTCTTCGCCTTCACCATTATTATCCTTACCATGCCGGGAAAGCTCGTCCCGAAGAGCTTTTTCTGCGCCGTGGTCACGGGGATATAGATGATATCGTCCTGGTCCTGGCCGACTATGGACTGCCCCTTGACCGAAAGGACGCCCACGACCGTAAACGGGACGTTCTTTATCCGTATGATCCGACCAACGGGGTCGGTGCTCCCGAAGAGGTTATTAACTACGGTCTGACCGAGAAGGCTGACCTTGGTGGCGCTCCGGACGTCATCGTCCGTGAAGGCCCTCCCCTCGGATACGGGCCAGTCCCTCACGTCGAGCATGCTCGGCGTAGTGCCGGTAACGCCCGTTGACCAGTTCTGCGTGCCGTAGACGACCTGCGCGACCCCGTTCAATACCGGAGCGACATAGGCCACCGCCGGGCTTTCCTTCAAGATCGCCTCGGCGTCTCCCAGGGAAAGGGTCGGCTGGGTCCCGGCCCCCATCCTTACGCCTCCGGCCGTCGTCGCGCCCGGGAGAATTATCAAAAGGTTGCTGCCCAGGTTTGCTATCTGCTCGTCTATCTTACTGCGCGCGCCTGCCCCGACGGCGAGCATCGTGATGACCGCCCCGACGCCGATGATTATGCCGAGCATGGTAAGCGCCGAGCGCATCTTGTTTACCCGAAGGGCACGGAGCGAGATCTTTATAGTGGCCGGTATGTTTATCATTGCCCCTTGCCCGCCCAAACGGGCGTGGATCCCTGGTCGCTTAAGACCTTGCCGTCAAGGAACCTTATGATGCGCTTGCTATAAGCCGCTATGTCGGGCTCGTGGGTGACAAGTATTATCGTAATCTTCGATTCGAGGTTAAGGCTTACAAAAAGCTCCATTATCTCGCCGCTCGTCTTCGTATCCAGGTTCCCGGTCGGTTCGTCGGCGAGTATTACGGGGGCGTTGTTAACAAGGGCCCGCGCTATGGCGACCCTCTGCTGCTGACCTCCTGAAAGCTGGTTCGGATGGTGCATTTCCCTTCCCGCGAGGCCTACCTTCTTCAAGGCCGCCATGGCCCTTTCCTTCCTCTCCCTGGCCGGAAGCCCGTTGTAGAGCATCGGGAGCTCTACGTTTTCCTGCGCCGTGGCCCGGGGAAGAAGGTTAAAGCCCTGGAATACGAAGCCGAGCTCTTTATTTCTTATTGTGGAGAGCTCGTCCCTGGTACGCCTTCCCACGTCCGTTCCTTCAAGGATGTACTGTCCGCCGGTAGGCTTATCGAGGCACCCCAGGATGTTCATGAAGGTCGATTTGCCCGAGCCCGAGGGGCCCATTACCGCGACGAACTCCCCTTCTTCTATCGTAAGACTTACCCCGTCAAGGGCCTTGACCGTGACGTCGCCGAGGCTGTAGACCTTTGTGACGTTTTTTACCTCTATGAGCGCCATGTCAGAAGAACCTTGGCCCCGTGGGGACTGGCTGTTTTTTGGACTTCGAGACCGCCTCGACCACGAGATCCTGCCCTTCCTTGAGGTCGCCAGAAGTGAGTTCCGTGAAGTTGCCGTCGGTTATGCCGGTAGTTATCTTAACGAGCTTTGGATTTCCGTTCTCGACGACCCATACCCCCACGCCCTTCTGCTCGCCCCTGGGCTTATACCCTTCGGGCCTGAAGCGGAGCGCCGCGTTCGGGACCCTCAGCACGCCTTTCTTTCTCGAAATTATTATAGAGACGTTCGCGGTCATTCCGGGCATGAGCTTGAGGTCCTGATTGTTTACGCCGACCACCACGTCGTATGTGACGACGTTCTGTACGATTATCGGGGCTTTCCTTATCTGCACGACCGTCCCCTTGAACGTGATATCGGGATAGGCGTCGACGGAAAACTCGACCGTCTGCCCGACGCTCACCCTGCCTATGTCGGCCTCGACGACCGATGAGTCAATCTGCATCTTCGTGAGGTCCTGGGCTATGGTAAAGAGGGTCGGCGTCTGGAAACTCGCGGCGACGGTCTGGCCCACGTCGACGTTCCTCGATACGACGATGCCGTCGACCGGCGAGACGATCTTCGTATAGTCGAGGTTTGTCTGGGCGGACTTCAAAGCGGCCTGGGCCTGGTTGATAGCGGCCCTTGAGGCGCTCACCTGGGCCTGGGCGGACTCATAAGTCGTCTCGGAGGTATCGCGGTCGCTCCTTGCGATGAGATTGCGGGAGAAGAGCTCCTTGTTCCTATTATATGCCCTTTTGGCGTCCACGAGCGCGGCCTCGGCCTTTTCAAGGTTGGCCTGGGCCGAGATCAGGTTCGCCTTCGCCTGGTCGACGGCCGCCTGGAATAGCGTCGGCTCTATCTGGGCGATTATCTGGCCCTTTCTGACCGGAGAATTGTAATCGACATAAAGGGTCTTTATCGTCCCCGAGACCTGGGTCCCGACGAGTACCGTCGTAACCGCGTTCACGGCGCCCGTTGCGGTGACCGAGGCTACCATATTGCCTTTTGTGACCTTCTCGAACCTGAAGGTCTGGACGGGTTTTCTGCTATTTATAACGAAGTAGGCGGCTAACCCCGCGACAAGGATTGCTGCAACGGCCATTATTATCTTTTTCATTGCCTGCGAGAGTCTCCTTTCGAAAGTCCGGCCTGAGTCCAAGAGGAAGAAAGCGCATTATTAACCCGATCAATTATAATCGATAAACTGCGGTCTGCCTGGAGCTTAAGTCAACGCCATGGTGTACCGTGCCTTCTTCTTTCCATCGACCTGTCGAGAAGGTCAAAAAATTTGTCCTGCTGGTCCTTATCGAGGACGGCCTTCTCTTCGAGGATATGCGCCGCCGCCATCCTCTGGATATCCTCCTGGACGCCGCTTATTTTTGAGATCTCCCCGTCAATGCTTTCCTTCGAGGCGCCGCTCTTAAGAAGTGCCAGGAGCGCTCTCCTTTCGCGGATGACATCCTCCCTTTTTTTATCGACCTCGGTCCGGAACGCGGCCGATTTGTCGGTAAGGGCCTTTATCTGGTCGGGCCGGAGCCCCAACTTTTCGAATATTACCTGCTCTCTCATCGGCATATCCCCGAACATCTTCGCCCGGTGCCTGTGCCTTAAGAATACATACCCCGCGGCAGAGATTATCGAAATATTGAAGATAAGCGAAATGACAAGCAGGAACCTCAAGAAATTACTTTTCATTCATATCCTCCGTCACAAACGCCGCGCCGACCGTTTCGGAAGGCGCAGGGTCAAAGGCGTCGATCGCGTTCGCGAGGAGCGCTGCACTTCGGCCCGCTGTGCTCGCCGCTAGACCCGAAGCTTGCGGGAAAAGTCCTGTCGCCACAAAATTCCCGGACACTATCCCCGCCGCGATGACAATAAGTATCAGGGACGACTCCATCGTCCTCATAATTATGAGTCCGGGTAATAACCCCCTCCGCTCCTCAAGACGCCCTGAATCGAGGTCTCTCATAACGCGCTCCGAGAGGCCGGCAGGGGCGCTGAATCTCGGGGCCGCGGCCAATAAGGCCCGGACTTCGCGCAGCCCTTCGTACTCCTTCCGGCACTCCGGGCATGCTTCCAGATGGGCTTCGAGCCTTCGCCCGGCGTCAGCGGTCAATTGGCCGTCGGCATGTTCCGTCAAGAGCCTCCGGGTCCTTACGCACGCCAAGTACATATCAAGCCTCCTGTATATAAAACGGAAAGGCCCTTATTTTTGTTCCCTTAATCTTTTAAGCCTTCTCCTCAACCCCTCGCGGGCCCTCGCGAGCCTCGATTTTACGGTCCCGACCGATATCCCCAGGACTTCGGAGACCTCCTCGTATGAAAGGCCTTCTATCTCATAGAGGACTATTACCGTCTTAAGATTACCCGATAACGAGGACAAACCGCGCTCAACGGCCAAAAACGCCTGCTTTGACTGAAGCGACTCCTCGGGCGAGGGCGTATTCGACCTCGGGTCGACGGAGTATTCTTTGCCGTCCTGGGA
>DAIDBB010000487.1 GCA_027310325.1 bacterium
ACGGTGAGCTTGAAGCCCATCGTCCTTCCGGAGAAATGCCTGTGGATAAGGTTCTTCAAGTTCATCGCCTGTCTCTTTTCCTGTAGATGTTCGTGCACGCCGCGAGACGCTCATAGCCGTACGCGAAGGAAGAAGGGATAGCCTCGGCCTTGCCCATCATGAGGACCCCGCCGGGGTTCAACGCGTAATCGATCTTCCAGAAGACCTCCTCCTGAAGACGCTTGTTGAAATATATGAACACGTTCCTGCACGCGAGAACGTCGATCTTGAGGAGCGGCGAGTGGGATACTATATCAAGGCACCCGAACTTCACGAGGTTCCTTATCCCGAACCTGACCTTGAAGACCCCTTCCTCTTCCTCGAAATAGGCCCGCCTTCTCTCCGTGCTTACGTTGCGGAGCGACTCGTCCCTGTACCGCGCCTTTCTCGCGCAGTCGAGCGCCGCGCCATCGATGTCGGTCGCGAAGATCCTGGTCCTCTCCAGGGCCCCCGGCGAGAGGAATTCGGAGAGAATGATGGCCAGCGTGTAGGCCTCTTCTCCGTAAGCCGCCCCGCAGCTCCAAACCCTCAGGCCCTCGGATCTCCGGTAAAACGACGCCATAGCGGCCTCGAGCGCGCTGAACGCCTCGGGCTCCCTGAAGAATTCGCTTACCTTTATCGTCAGGCTGGAAAAAAACCTGGCGTATTCGGCCTTGTCGGAGTCGAGGACCTCGAGATAATCCGCGCATGACGAGACATTTCTCGCGTTAAGCCTCTTCATGACCCTTCTTTTGACGCTCGACATCTTGTAATTCCGGAAATCCCACCCCTTCTCGGAATAGACCTTGTCGAGCAGGGCCAAGAGCTCCGCATCAAAATTCACGCAGTTTTCGGCAAGGAGACGAAGAGAGTTTTCCCGCTGCGAGTCCATGGACAGCCCTTATCGGAAGTATGCCGGAATTTTACTATTAATAAGCCTTTGAAGCAAGCGATTTTATATGGAAACGGCCGCCTCGCCCGCCCCGGGAGAGGGCCGCACCGCACCCTTTAAATCCGGTCCGTTATCTGGTATGCTCACCCGATGGAAATCCCGAAACTTGTTAAAGCGATAATCCCGGACATTACCGCCGGGGACCATGGGGCTGTCCTCGACAGGCTCACCGCCCTCGTGCTTCCCGGACTCGAGGGGCCGGAAGGCGAGAAGGTCCTCTGCGACCTGAAAGACCACGAGAGCGCGGGCGGGGTCCTTACCGGCACCGGTTCGGCGATATTCCACTGCCTCTGCGACAGGGTCGAAGAGCCGGTAATAGGGCTAGCGATATCGAAAAAAGGGGTCCGCGGGAGAGGCATAAGGGGGCGATTCCGGATATTTTTCCTCGTGGCCTCTCCCACAAGAGAGAGCGGGACCCACCTGCAGATACTGTCAAACCTCGAAAGGATGCTCCTCGACCCCACTTTCCGAAACGCCCTGTTGAGGGCGAAAAGCGAAGAAGAGGCGAAAAAAGCCCTTGAAGCCGCGGCAGGGGCCGCAAGAGGGGCCTTCGTGCCGCTCGGAAAATCCGAGGTCCTTGCCGAACTCGGCACGTCGGATTCCGGGCTTACGGAGGAAGAGGCCCTGAAGAGATTAAAGCTCGTGGGCCAGAACACGATCAAGAAGATCCGCAAATCGACGCTCCTAAAAGACTTTTTCTACAACTTCGTGAACCTCTTTGCCATCCTGCTCTGGGCCGGCGGGATCCTTGCGTTGGTCTCCGGCATGCCGGAGCTGGGGGTGGCGATATCCCTCGTCATAATAATAAACGCCCTCTTCAGCTTCTGGCAGGAATACAAGGCCGAGCGCGCGATAGAGGCGTTGGGCAGGCTCCTTCCGAAAAAGGTACGGGTCGTAAGGGGCGGGGCCGAAAGCGAGGTAGAAGCGGCGAGGCTTGTCCCCGGAGACCTCGTAAGGCTCTCGGAAGGCGACACTGTGCCGGCAGACGGGCGGCTTATCGTGGCGGAAGAGATGCGGATCGACAACAGCTCGCTGACCGGAGAAAGCAAGCCCATATACAAGATATCCGAGCCCCTGCTCGACGGAACTCCTTTTTTGTGGACGGAAGTCCCTAACCTGGTCTTCGCGGGGACCACGGTCCTTTCGGGAAGGGGATCGATGGTCGTGACGGCAACGGGCATGAAGACCGAGATCGGCAAAGTAGCCTTCCTCACGCAGACGATAAAAACCGAGCGGAGCCCTCTCCAGATCGAGATAGCCAACCTTACGAGGACCATAACCCTGCTTGCCGTGACCCTCGGCGCATTTTTCTTCCTCCTCGGCTACGGGATAGCGGGGCTTACCTTCACGGACAGCTACCTTTTCGCCATAGGCGTGATCGTCGCGAACGTCCCGGAGGGGCTTCTCCCGACCGTATCCCTTTCCCTTGCAATGTCGGTCCAGAGGATGGCAAAGAAGAACGCCATCGTAAAGAAGCTTTCGGCTGTCGAGTCCCTCGGGTCCGCCACCGTCATATGCACGGACAAGACCGGCACCCTGACCGCAAACCAGATGAGCGTGCGCGAAGTGTACGTAAACGGCAGGACCATAGAGGCGACCGGCGCCGGATATGAGCCGGTGGGGGACTTCATCCTTGCCGGCAAGTCCCTTTCAAAGGAGGAGCTTGAAGCGGCCGGGGTCTCACGGCTCCTGGGGGCCGCGGCGCTCTGCAATAACGCCTCCCTCCATCCGCCAGCCGGGAAGGAGGGGTGGAGGATATCCGGCGACCCGACCGAGGGTGCGCTCCTTACGGCGGCGGCCAAGGCAGGCCTCGATATCGACGGCCTCAGAAACGAATATACCAGGTCCGCCCATCTCCCGTTCGAAAGGATCAGGAAGCGGATGTCCACGATCCATCAGGCGAAAAGCGCCCCGGCTGGTCTGGGAGCCGTCTTTGTAAAAGGCGCGCCAGGTGAGATGCTCGACCTCTGCGAGATGGCGTACCTCGAAGG
>DAIDBB010000507.1 GCA_027310325.1 bacterium
ATGTCGGATATGATGGTACGCGCCAGCCTGAACGCTGCTTCGGGTGATTCGATTAGGCTCATGTCCCGGCTCCTTAAGTGGTTGCTCTGCGAAGTTCCTCTACGAGAGTGTCCCGTCCTCTTTCCGCGTTCGCCTTTACGAGGGCCTCCACACGGGCCGTATCGTTCGCCTTGAAGGCCTCTATTATCTCGTTATGCTGCTTTACCGAATCGTTCATGCGGCCCGGAAGCGCCATGGCCGTTATCCTGAAACGCTCGAACTGCTGCACCAGATGGTGGATCAGGGCGCAGAGCTTGTCATTTCCGCAGGCCTTGAGAAAAGTGTCGTGGAACTGGTGGTCGAGCTTGAAAAAGCCCTTCACGTCGTTTTTTTCCGCGCACCGTTCCATCTGCGCGTTCAACGTCTCGAGCCTTTTTATCTCCCTGGAAGTAAGCTTGGAGCAGGCCGTTCTGGCGGCATAGCCTTCCAGGAGGCTTTTTATGTCGTAGAACTCGCTTACGTCCCTGTCCGTTATGGGGCTTACGACGGCGCCCTTCCTCGGCGTGACCGTGATGAAGCCTTCCGATTCAAGCTGCCGGAACGCCTCCCGTATGGGGGTCCTGCTTATACCGAAGTTCTCGGCTATCTCCTGCTCAGGGACCCGCTCCCCCGGCTTAAGTGTGCCGGATATTATCGCGTCTTTTATGAAATCGACTATCCGCTCCCGTAACGTAAGCGGTCTTTCAACCGGATAGTCGAGCACCCGCGCTTTCTCCATATTATAATTGTATACTGTGTACATGCCCAAAAGTCAAGGCTTTTTTGCCTTTTTGCGTCCCCCGGAGCCGTCCCGAATAGAACACAGGCGCTCAATATTTCCCTTGAATAGCCCCTGCTTTTCGGATTTAATTGTTTTAAGAGGCCCTAAAAAATGGAAGAAAAAAAGATTCAGGTCCATGTCCCCTATCCGGTCCTGCTGGAAAGGCTCGGCGACGTCCTCGAAATGGGGATAAACCCGGAGGTCTACATCGACGGCCGGTTCCTTGACGAAGCGGCCACGGAAGACCTATTGACCATAAGGGACGAGTTCGCCAAACGCTCCCTGACGGTCACCATGCACGGCCCTTACATCGACATGAACCCCGGGAGCCCGGACGAGAACCAGAGGAAGAGGACCGAAGAACGGTACGAGAGGGTCTTCGAGGTAGTCTCGCACTTAAGGCCCAAAAACGTCGTCCTCCACGCCGGCTACAGCGAAAGGAGATTCCGCGGCGACGCGGGACTATGGCTGGAGCAGAGCCTTAAGACCTGGCCGAGGTTCGTAAAGGAAGCCGAGCGCCTTAATACCACGATCGCCGCAGAGAACATCTTTGAAAAGACCCCCGACACCCTTAAGATGCTCGTCGCCAGGGTCGATTCGCCCAACTTCAGGGTCTGCATCGACTCCGGGCACCTGAAGATCTTCTCGAAGGTAAAGATAGAGGAATGGTTCAGGGAACTCGGCCCCTTCGTCGCCGAGGTCCACCTCCACGACAACTTCGGAAAAAACGACGACCACCTGCCCGTCGGGGAAGGCTCGATAGACTTCGAGTCCTTTTTCAGGCATCTCAAGGCCTATTCGAAAGACCCGGTATACACCATAGAACCCCACGGCGAGGGCATGATAGAGCGGAGCCTAAGGGCAGTAAGGAAGTTCATCGACTAGGCGGTCCGGCAAAGGGACGACCATGGACCGGACGGGTTCAAGGGCGGCGACGTCGGCACGGCGTGTTATCCATCGCCCGCCCGGGTGCGAACAAAAATCTTGACTCGCCCGGAGAAAAACTGATAGCCTATCCCTATCGGACGTTCTTTTAAAAGAGCTTCAGATTACTCAACGACAGGCGCCCGTATAAAGGGCTTAAAAGGGAATCCCGTCTAATCGGGAGCTGCCCCGCAACTGTAAGCGGCGACGAAATCTTAACTTTACTCCCACTGGCGTGGAGCCGGGAAGGATAAGAGAGTAGGACGACCCGCGAGCCAGGAGACCTGCCTGATCTATCCGGAGTAAGGCCTTCCGAGGGAGAGGGTCGAAGCTGGGCCGTTGATCGCTTTTTAGCGTGGTCGCCGCGCCTCAGGCCGCCTTCACAATACCCATCCCTTTGTTAAAGGGGTGGGTTTTTATTTTAGGAAAGAATCGAGGGTAGAATTTGAAAAAAGGTCTCATACACATCTATACCGGCGAAGGCAAGGGCAAGACCACGGCTTCTATTGGGCTTGCCGTGAGGGCCGCCGGCCAGGGGCTTAAGGTCCTCTTTGTCCAGTTCTTCAAGGAAGACAGGGCCTCGTCCGGCGAAAAAGAGGTATTAAGGTCCATTGGGATAGAGCTTATAAGGTCAAACTGCAGGCACCCCGCGTTTACAAAAGACAAGACCGACTCCTCAAAGGTAAGGGAACTGATAAGCGGCGCATACGTTCATGCGAAAAAGAAGGCATCCGCCGGAGAAATAGACCTCCTTGTCCTTGACGAGGTAATGTCGGCTGTTAACGGAGGCTGGATAGACCAGTTCGACCTTATCGGCTTTCTGGATGAAAAACCGGCCGGGCTTGAAGTGGCGCTTACCGGAAGGGACGCGCCGCCCGAGCTCGTTCAAATGGCGGACTATGTCACGGAGATGCTCAAGATCAAGCACCCTTTCGATAGCGGCGTTAATGCAAGAAAAGGGATAGAGTACTGAAGATGCCGGGCGGGTTCACATTCATAGTCGGCGGGGCGAGAAGCGGCAAAAGCGGCTTCGCGCTAAAACTCGCCGGGGAGCTATACGGCCCCGGGGCCTATATCGCAACGGCCCGTGCCCTCGACCCTGAGATGAAAGAGAGGATAGAGAGACACAAAAAAGACCGCGGGCCCGGCTGGGAGGCCTTCGAGGAGCCGGTTGACGTCACGGAAAAGATCGCCGCCCTTAAAGGCTACGGGGTAATAGTCCTTGACTGCCTGACCCTGTGGCTGATGAACCTCGTGGACGCCGGCCTTGACGACGGCGAGATAAAAAGAAGGGCCGATAGGCTCGCCTCGGAGTGCAATAGAACGGGCGCGCCGGTCATAGCCGTTTCCAACGAGCTGGGTCTCGGGATAGTCCCTGAAAACGCGCTCGCCAGACGCTTCAGGGACCTTGCCGGCTCAATG
>DAIDBB010000528.1 GCA_027310325.1 bacterium
AGCCTTATGCGCTGTTCACCCTTGCCCCATGGATTTTTTAAAGACAAATACAAAAACTTGGTTTACGTTCCAACTCAAGGATGGAGGTTTTGGTCCCCCTCTTTCCTGAAGAGGGGTCAGGGGAGATTATCTCTAAGACAAACTATTATAATCCCCCTTTTTCCCCCTTTAGCAAAGGGGGATATGAAGTTTTCCCCTCCCGTCAAAGGAAGGGAAGGTTGAAAGGAATTGCAGTCAAGGATGACCGATACCAACGACATAATCGACGCCCGGGAGCGCGAGGAGGCCCTCGACCCGTCGAGGTCCTTCATAGTCGAGGCCCCGGCTGGCTCCGGAAAGACCGGCCTTCTCATGCAGAGGTTCCTCGTCCTCCTCTCGACCGTCGGGAGGCCGGAGGAGCTTTTGGCGCTTACGTTCACGAAAAAGGCCGCGGGCGAGATGGAGCGGAGGATAATGGACGCGCTCTACGCCGCCTCTAACGGGCAACGGGCAAAAAACGGCTTTGAAAAAGGGACCCTGGAGCTTGCGGCAAGGGCGCTCGAGAGGGACAGAGAACTTAACTGGCGGCTCCTTGAAAACCCCGGAAGGCTCAAGGTCCGGACCATAGACTCCTTCTGCGCTACGCTCGCGAGACAGATGCCGCTCCTGTCCGGCGGGAGGCCCGGCGTTACCGAGGACGCCTCCCGGTATTATAACGAGGCGGCGCGCAGGACCGTGGAGATGGTCGAGGACGAGGGCGTCTGCGGGGAGGCCGTAAGGACGGCCCTCAGGCACCTCGACAATTCAGCGGGCGGCCTCATGAAGAGGATCGTGGCGATGCTGGAGAAGCGCGACCAGTGGCTGCGGCACGTAAAGAGCGGAGACAGCCCGGAGGAGCTCAAAGACCGCCTCGAAGGGTCGTTCAGGCGGCTCGTCGAGGCGGCGCTTGCCGGGGCCGTCGCCGCCTTCCCGAAGCGGCTCGTCCCGCGCCTTCTCCCCGCGGCCCGGTTCGCCGCCGGCAACCTTAAAGAGGTGGGGTCGGACTCGAAAGCCGCCCTTCTTACCGGCCTTAAAGCCCTGCCCGGAGCGGGCGCCGAGGACCTCGGAGCGTGGCAGGGCATAGCGGAGCTCCTGACGACTAAAGACGGATGGCGGAAACCCAAAGGCATAAACGCGAAGCAGGGCTTGCCGGCAAACGGCGGCTTTGACGCCGAGGCGATAAGAAGTGACTTCCAGCGGCTCCTCGAAGACCTCTCTTGCGAGGACGCGCTCCTCGACGCGCTCTTAGAGGCAAAGGCCGCGCCTTATCCGGCCTTCGACCCCTATGACTGGGAGGCGCTGCTGGCGTTTCTCCGTCTGCTTCCGGTTGCCGGGGCGCACCTGACGGATGTTTTCGCCGAATCCGGCAAGGTGGACTTCCAGAGCGTGGCCGCTTCGGCGCTCAAGGCCCTCGGGCCGGAGGACGCCCCGACGGACCTCATGCTCGCGCTGGATCTAAAGATACGCCACATACTCGTGGACGAGTACCAGGACACGTCGAGGGCGCAGCTGGAGCTGCTGCGTTCGCTTACGCGAGGCTGGACCGAAGGCGACGGGAGGACGCTCTTTGTAGTGGGCGACCCGATGCAGTCGATATACATGTTCAGGGAGGCCGAGGTCGGGCTATTCCTGGACGCCAGGATAAACGGCATCGGCGGCGTGGCCCTTAAGTCCCTCAAGCTAAAGAGCAACTTCAGGAGCTCCGTTGAAGTGGTCTCATGGGTCAACCGGGCCTTTGCCGGGGCCTTCCCGGAAAGGGAGGACATCTTTACGGGCGCTGTCGTCTATGCCGATTCGACGGCGGCCAGCAGGGAACGGCAGGGAAGGGCGGTCGGGATAACGCTCTTCGATTGGAGGGACGACGGGAGAGAGGCCGCGAGGGTCCTGGAGATAATAAAGGATATAAGGGGGCGCGGCCCCTCCGAATCGATAGCGCTCCTCTGCAGGTCGCGTGGACACCTCGCGGAGATTGTCGCTTTGCTTAAGTCCGCGGCGTTGAGGTTCCGGGCGCGCGAGCTCGACCAGTTGTCCGAACGGTCCGTCGTGCGGGACCTGCTCATGCTGCTTCGCGCGGCGCTCCACCCGTTCGACCGGGTCGCGTGGCTCGCCGCGCTTCGCGCCCCGTGGTGCGGCGCGTCGCTTATTGACCTGCACGCGCTCTGCGCTGGCGACGCCTTTACGCCCGTTCCGGAGCTTTCTGACGACATGGCGCGCATGAGCATGCTGACCGAAGACGGCGCGGCCCGCGTCCGGCCCGTCATAGGCGGGATAAAAAAGGCGGCTTCCTGCCTCGGGAGGGTCGAGATACGCCCGCTTATCGAGGGGCTCTGGACAGGCCTGGGCGGCCCCGCCTGCGTAGACGCGGCCGGCCTCAGGGACGCGGGCGCCTTCTTCGACGTCCTCGAAACTCTTCCGCCGGGCTTTACCCTTAAAGAGGTCGAGGAGAGGGCCGAGAAGCTCTACGCGCTCCACGGCGGGGCCGACCCCGCCGCCATCGACCTCATGACCATACAC
>DAIDBB010000540.1 GCA_027310325.1 bacterium
GGCCTTACTTCTTTTTAAGCTCCTTCGCCTTGTCGAACCCGAGCTGGAGGGCCTTCCTGTTAAGGTCGAGGAACGCGGCGGGCACCCTCGCGAGGACGGCCCTTTCTATGGCCTCGTGCGTGACGATGCCGGTAAGCTCGGTTATCATGCCGAGAGAGACTATGTTGGCGGCTATGGTCTTGCCGAGCTCGTCCCTTGCCGCGCCGATTATCGGGTAGGAGTAGACCCTGAACCTGCCCTCCGGTATCTTCCTGACTTCCTCGGCGTCCACGAGCAAAATCCCGCCTTCCTTTATGTCGCCGTGGTACTTGTCGCAGGCCTCCTGCGTCATGGCGAGCATGCAGCTTATGGACGTGGCCTTCGGGTAGTCTATGGGCTGGTCGCTTATTATGACCTCGGCCTTGGACGCCCCGCCCCTCGATTCCGGCCCGTAGGACTGGCTCTGCGCGGCGTTCTTCGTGCCGTAGATAGACGCGGCCTCGGCCATTATTATCCCGGCAAGTATCATGCCCTGGCCGCCGGAACCGCTGAAACGTATCTCGTATCTCTCGCTCATCTATTTCCTCCGGTCGAAGGGACTCTAAAGCCCTTCAGACTGATTTGTAATCCCCCTAACCCCCTTTAGAAAAGGGGGAATTCCGTCTTAGTGCCCCGCTCGCGCCCTCTTTCACCCTCCCCTTAATCCCCTCCCATCGAGGGAGGGGAACAAGCTGTCATTGCGAGGGGCTTGGCCCCGAAGCAATCTGTATCTACTTTTTACCCGAATCCCTTCAGACTCCGTACACCCCCATCCCGACCTTCCCCCGCGAGGGGGGAAGGGGAATGAAATCCCCCCTTCTGAAGAGTTCCGTTTAATGCCCCGACAACGCAGACAGGGCGTTATTGACATAAAACTACTCTTTGGAAGTCGCCTTCTTTATAACGTGCTCCTCGTACTGCTGGCAGTACTCGGGCTTTTCGACCTTGTGGAGTATGCCTCTTAGCATCTTGCCCTGGAGCTTTTCGGGCGGCAGTTTGTCCGCCTGCTTTATGTTGACGGTGTTTTCCTTCTCGATGACTTCCATCATCTGGGTCGCGCTCTTGAATTTGTTCATCCTGCCGAAATACGTCGGGCAGGCGTCGATTATGTCTACCACCGCCATGCCCCTGTGCGTGAGGGAGTCGTAGATGGTCTTTTCAAGCTCTATCGCGTGATATGCCGTGCCCCTCGCGACGAACGTGGCCCCCGAGGCCTTCGCCATCTCGCAGGTGTCGAACGGGGGCTCGATGTTGCCGTAGCGGCTGGTAGTCGCGGTCGAGCCCACGGGCGAGGTCGGCGAGTACTGGCCGCCGGTCATGCCGTAGGTGGCGTTCGTGTAGACGAGCACCGTCATGTCGATATTTCTTCTGCAGGCGTGTATGAAGTGGTTGCCGCCGATGGCGAGCGCGTCGCCGTCGCCCGTTATTACTATCACTTTGAGGTCGGGCCTCGCGAACTTGATGCCGGTCGCGAACGGCAGCGCCCTGCCGTGGAGCGTGTGCATGGTGTTGAAATCGACGTATCCGGGCGTGCGGCTCGAGCAGCCTATGCCGGAGACCATGACGATGTTGTCCTTCTGAAGGCCGGCCTTGTCTATGGCCCTTAAAAGCGCTTTAAGGACTATGCCGTGGCCGCAGCCGGGGCACCATATGTGCGGGAGCTTGTTGGGCCTCAGGTATTTATTATAATCAAAGGGCTGGACGACCTTTTCTTTTTTTTCAGGGGCGGCTGTGGACATTGGCTTTTCCTCCATTGCCTTTCTTATTTATGCTTCTTTATGACGTCGAGTATCTGGGCCGGGGTTATGGGCTCGCCGTCGACCCTGTGGATGCCGATGACGTCGGCCTTCTTCGAGCACCTCTCGACCTCGAGCGTCATCTGTCCGAGGTTCATCTCAGGAACGATTATCGCCTTTACCCTCTTCGAGAGCTCGGTAACGGCCCTGTCCGGGAAGGGCCATATGGTAAGCGGCCTGAGCAACCCGGCCTTTATCCCGGCCTCGCGGGCCTTGTTCACGGCAAAGCGCGCGGAGCGAGCCGTCGAGCCGAGAGTGAAGACCGCCACCTCGGCGTCTTCGAGGAAGGTCTCCTCGTTTTTCCAGATTTCTTCCCTGTGGTTGTCTATCTTCCTCATTATGCGCCTGTTGTTCAGGTCTATCTGCCTGGGGTCGTTCGTGGGGAAGCCGTCCTTCCTGTGGTTAAGGCCCGTCACGTGGAACCTGTAGCCCGCGCCGAAGGGCGCGAGGGGCGCTATCTCGTAGCGCTCGTCGTAGGGGAAGTAATCGTCCGCGTCGCAGGTGGCCTTCTCCCTGTCCACCACGTCGAGCTCTCCCGGAGCGGGGATCGTCACCGGCTCCCTCATGTGGCCGATTATCTCGTCATAGAGGACTATTACCGGGGTCCTGTACTTCTCGGCGAGGTTAAATGCCCTGACCGTCTCGGAGAGTATCTCCTGGACGTAGGACGGGGTGACCGCTATGACCGGATGGTCGCCGTGGGTGCCCCACTTGGCCTGCATGATGTCGGCCTGCGAAGGGCCCGTTGGATAGCCCGTCGAGGGGCCTCCCCTCATGACGTTAACGACGACAAGAGGTATTTCGGCCAAGCAGGCGTACCCGAGGCATTCCTGCTTCAGCGAGAACCCCGGGCCCGACGTCGCTGTGAGGCTTTTGAGGCCCGCTATCGACGCGCCTATCGCCGCGGCGATGGAGGCTATCTCGTCCTCCATCTGGATGAACTTGCCGCCGACCCTGGGAAGCCTTACCGACATGCCTTCGGCTATTTCGGTCGAAGGCGTTATCGGATACCCCGCGTAGAACCTGCAGCCTGCGTATAAGGCCCCCTCAACGCACGCCTCGTTGCCTTGTAGGAGCTTTTTCTTATTTTCCGCCATTTATTGACCCCCCTGATAAGGACAAACTTTAGTAAACCGTCTTTCAGTTTATGGATGGAACGTCTGATACTCGATAACTTTTCGCTTGAAACATCCGGATGCGGCTTTTAAGCCGACTGTCTTTCAATTTATGCATGAAACGTCCAGATGCCGGGAAGGGCGAGAGACCAAGCCGCAGCGTACTCGGTTTGTACGTGAGAGACTCAGGCTCGAAGCCCTGACGACGCAGATGGACAGTTTATATGCATAAAGATTTAAAATACCTGTATGGCGAAGTCCGGGCACCTGAGGTCGCAAAGCTGGCACCTCGTGCAGGCCTCAAGGTCCTTTACCGCGACGACCGAGCCCTTGAGCTCCAGGACGTTCGTCGGACAGAAGTCG
>DAIDBB010000547.1 GCA_027310325.1 bacterium
ATATGGAGCCTAGCTAACTGTGAGATGCCTAAGCTCAGGTGCGAAGGCGGGGAGTACGGGGCTGAGATAGTGCTTATGTCGCCATGGCACGAGGAGAATGAACTTCACGTTGGTATGCCGAAGAACATGGAGAATATCGTCCTCAAGAATGCGGTAAAGAGGAACGGGGAGTATTACTGTATACCCAATGATAACGCAGGTATCTTCGGAAGCGCGATAGGCTCCGGCAGAACACTTAAGGAAGCCATAAACAAGGCCCTTGATGCGGCGAAGGAGATAGACGTTTTTCAGAAGGACTTCAAGGAGAATGTATTCGAGGAAGCACAGGCCACAGTTGAGAACGGGAGACGCTTTGGAATACATATATAAGATGCCCTTCATACCGGAAGGCCCGGATGATGATGATGACGACTAAGGAGGCCGATAATTGACGAACCTTTCAGATGAAGAACTTGATGAACTTGTCTTAAAACTTTCTGAAAAGCTTCACCAGCAGAGAAGAAGCGATGCCGACCTCGCCAGGAGCCTCGCCTTTGAACTTGAGAAGCAGGGTGCCTGTAGTCTGTCTACCGATGAGCAACGGAAGGTAAAGGACTTTCTTGCGACGAAGGAAAAAACCGTCAAGTGGTTTTTCTACATCGTGACAGCTCTGCTTATTTACGGACTCAAGGCGTTGATAAACGACTTTATAGATATTTTTAAGAATCATGCGCAGTGGCATTAATATCAAGGCTGTGATATAAGACGGTGAACAAACGTTCACCGGAGGGATAAAATGGCATATTCCGACAAATTCCTTGCAATAATGGCCTTCATTCTCAAGTGGGAAGGCGGCTACGTTAACGACCCACATGACCCTGGTGGGGAGACGAAGTACGGCATTTCTAAAAAAGCATACCCCGATCTTGATATCAGGAATCTTAGCAATGAAGATATCTATGATATCTACTGGCGGGATTATTGGGATAAAACGGGGTGTGAGGAACTCGAATGGCAGATGGCCTATGTCATCATGGACACGGCGGTAAATCTCGGCGTGAGCAAGGCTAATGCTTTTAAGACGACCGCAACCGAATGGAAGGATTATTTAATCCAGCGGATAGCCCATTACAATAAGATAAATAATACCCTATACATTCACGGTTGGCTTAACAGGGTTATTGACCTTTGGTGTACGATAAAACTTAATGAACATCCTCTTATTACTTAATAAAGTCTGCAAGGGCTGGACTGCTGAATACAAATTCCATCCTTCTCGGAAGTGGCGTTTCGATTTTTGTCACCCTGAAAGAATGATTGCCGTCGAGATTGAGGGGGAATATTTGCCCGTTCTCGATTAGGGCACACGACAGGCATCGGTTTTAAAAGAAACATGGAAAAATATAATGCGGCAACCCTTCTTGGATATATGGTTTTGAGATATATGCCAGAGCAAACAGGACAGATGATGGATGACGTTAAGCAAATAACCTCTAACCAGAAGGAGAAGGAAAGATGACCGGATTAGGAG
>DAIDBB010000569.1 GCA_027310325.1 bacterium
TTATATCTTCTCTCTACTTCAACGAGTCTTTTAAGCATGGTAATTTTCCGGTTTGATCCGCGGCGGCAGGGTCCCGCCGGGCCTTTACTACAGGCCCCTGAACTTCTCCCTTATCTCCCTGGGCCTGCCGCAGGTCATCGCGCCCTCGCTGCAGGCCCCCGCGACGCAGGCGGGGCCGCTGTTTTTAAAGATGACAGGGGCCTCCTTTTTCGCCAGCTCGAGCATCCTTACGGCCATGTCGCGTATCTCCCACTGGGCCCTCTCGCAGCAGCGGAGGTTGAAGAAATGGATAAGCTCCCTGGCGTTCATCGTGACGATTATCTTTGTCGTCGCCGCGTTGGGCAGCAGGAACCTCGCGTCCTCGGCCGGTATTCCGGCGTCGACAAGCTCGCTGTAAAGCCTGTACGCGCCCCTTACGGCCTTTTCGAACTTCGCCTTCTTCTCCGCGTCACCGCCTATGCTCGGCGGGGTGACGAACTCGGGACGGTCGAACTTTACGTACCGCTGGCTCTGCTGCGAATAGGACGCGAGGCGGTGGCGGACAAGCTGGTGGGACGTCGCCCTTGAGATCCCCTCGATACCGAAGGTAAAGGAGGCGTGTTCAAGGACCGACAGATGCCCCATCTTAAGAATCTTACCGAGGAATTTTTCGAGAGAGATGCCTTTTACCCTGTCCTCCAGCTCACTGACGGTAGAGTCCGAATAGCAGAGCCTGGCGGCCAATGCTACGGTCTTTTCAGGGCCAGGGGTAAAATTGAGGAGAGTTACCTTCACACCGGGTCCCTCCGGGTTAAGCTCCCTTTTTGCGATACTTGGCGTTGAACTTCTCGATCTTTCCGGCGGTATCCATGAACCTCTGCTCGCCCGTGAAGAACGGATGGCAGCTCGAGCATATCTCGACGGAGATATCCTTCTTTACCGACCGCGTCTCTATCACGTTTCCGCAGACGCAGTGGATCTTGGTCGCCTCGTAGTTGGGGTGTATTCCTTCCTTCATTTGAACGGTCCTCCCTTGTTTTTAACCATGTAAATACCCTTTTCCGGCGAAAATAACGCCTGTAAAAGGGGATTAAAACAGTTTAATAACATATATTAACAACTATGTATTTGTAGAGCAAGGAAAAAAAGAGAGGCCCGCGCGCCGCCTTACGGCGGCCCTCCGCCTGAGGGAAAATGTCCGGGCGGCTTTTTCGCAAGCCGCCGCCAGATGCCCGCCGCCTACTTGCTCATCGATTCGAGGAAGGCCTTGTTTGAAGGGGTATGCGAAATCTTATCGAGGAGGAACTCCATGCTTTCCACGGGGTTAAGGGGCTGAACCACCTTGCGGAGTATCCATATCCTGTTAAGGGCCTCTTTCGTAAGGAGGAGCTCTTCTTTCCTGGTGCCGGACTTGTTCAAGTCTATGGCCGGGAATATCCTTCTTTCGGCGAGCTTCCTGTCCAGGACGATTTCCATGTTGCCGGTACCCTTGAACTCTTCGAATATTACCTCGTCCATGCGGCTTCCGGTGTCTATGAGGGCCGTAGCTATGATGGTAAGGCTGCCGCCTTCCTCGATATTCCTGGCGGCGCCGAAAAACCTCTTGGGCTTGTGGAGGGCGTTCGAGTCGACGCCTCCGGAAAGGACCTTTCCGCTCGGAGGCACGACCGCGTTATAGGCCCTGGCGAGCCTGGTTATGGAGTCGAGGAGGATTACCACGTCTTTCTGGTGCTCGACGAGCCTCTTGGCCTTTTCTATGACCATCTCCGAGACCTGCACGTGCCTCTGCGCCGGCTCGTCGAAGGTCGAGCTAATGACCTCTCCCTTGACCGACCTCTGCATGTCCGTGACCTCTTCGGGCCTTTCATCTATGAGGAGCACAAGGAGCACCACCTCTGGGTGGTTCGTGGTTATCGAATTGGCGACCTTCTGAAGGAGCATCGTCTTACCGGCCCTCGGGGGAGAGACTATGAGCCCCCTCTGCCCCTTTCCGACGGGGGTAAAGAGGTCCATTATTCTCATCGAAAGGTCGCTGTTGGGCGCGATCTCGAGGTTTATCTTCGACTGGGGATAAAGCGGCGTCAAGTTGTCGAAAAGTATCTTTTCCCTAGCTATCTCCGGGTCCTCATAATTGACCTTTTCGACCTTGAGAAGCGCGAAGTACCTCTCGCCCTCCTTCGGCGGCCTTATCTGACCGGATACTATGTCCCCGGTGCGGAGGTTAAAACGCCTTATCTGCGACGGCGATACATAGATGTCGTCCGGGCCAGGCAGGTAGTTATAGTCAGGGGCCCTGAGGAAGCCGAAGCCGTCAGGGAGGGTCTCAAGCACCCCTTCCCCGTATATGAGGCCGTTCTGGTCGCTCTGCGATTGAAGCAGCGCGAATATGAGGTCCTGCTTCCTCATGCTCGACGCGCTCTCGATATTATATTTCTTCGCCAGCGCCGCCAGCTCGTTTATTTTCTTATCTTTTAGTTCCTTCAAATTCATAAAAATCTACTCCTGTGGGGGTTTTTGGGTTGGATTGAAATATGGGATTAGTATATTTCTTAAGGATATTTTTGATTATGTGTGAGAC
>DAIDBB010000581.1 GCA_027310325.1 bacterium
GGGGGGGGTGGGCCGGTTGCAAGGCGCTTTTGCCGTTATTGGCGCGGGATTTTTCAATTATATACCAAAGCGCCGGCAAATTGTCCGCCGGGCCGTTCAAAACGGCGTGAGATGCCCGCCGGCCCGCCGCTTCTGCTATAATCTTCCATAAAAGTCCGGTCCGCAAGCCGTCTTCGTTCATCCTCAAGATCTTCATGCATATTCGTATGAACAAAAAAAAGGAGGTGCATTATGTTCAGGCAGAAAAGAGTAACGGCATTGGTCCTCTTTTTCATCCTGGCGATATCCCTGGCGCCGGCCCTGGCGGAGGAAGTAAGGATACCGCTTATGGGAAAGGGCGTCTGGAAAAAGGCGTCCGGGGAGGCGGTCATAAAGGACGCGGAGGCGGGACAAAAAGAGATCACCATCGACGCGAAGGGCCTTAAAAAGAACGGGGTCTACACCGCCTGGTTTGTGAACATGAAGCCCAGGATGGATATGGCGGGAATCGGCACGGGAGACTATTCCTTTAAAGGCGATGATAAGGGAGAGGGACACTATACGGCGAAGGTCGCCGCCTCGGAAGTTGAAAAATGGCAGATGATCGAGATCGCCTATCACCCTGCCGGAAACCCCATGGACATGAAGAAGATGAAGATAGCGCTCGCCGGGAAGATCAAGAAATGAAGACGGCTTGCGGGCCGGGCTGCGCTTTTGAAGCTGCGCCGCTATATAGCGGGGCAGCTTCAACAATCCCCGCCGTCCTTCTTCGCCCGCTATCGCCCCTCCCTTAAAACCTGAAAATGATAAAGCCCATTGGCCGTCAGACCAACGGGCTTTTAACGTCAGGTCGCCGAAGCGCTATGCCTTGAGCGTTCTCCTCAGGCCCGCAAGACCCGCAAGGCCGCTTCCGAGAAGAAGGAGCGCGGGGGGTTCGGGGACGGCGGCGCCGCCGAGATCAAGCGATACGACGGTCGACTGGTCGAAATAGAGGTCCGACCAGTTGACCCAGATATTGTCGGCGTCGAAAGTTACCCTCGACGTATCCAGGCCCGCCATGTTGGTGGCGGCGTTTATCGTGACCGAGGTAAAATCCGGGACCGTCCCCAGGATGTCGGTGATCCTGAAACCGTTGAACGGGGAAGGGTTAAATCCGCCGAATGTAGAGAAAGTGACCAGGATGTTCGTGTCCGAGAGGTCGATACTGCCGGTATCGCCCTCCAGAAAATTCGGGACCTCCACGCCGGGGCCGACGACGTAATTCCCGTTTGCCGGATCTACATAGACCGTGTTGATGTCGGGGTACAGGTAATCATATTGAACGGTCTGTCCGTCCAGTAACACCGCCGAGCCCGTGACCGGGACCATGGACGTCAGCAGGGCAAAGGCCAGCGCAAAAAAAAGACCTCGCTTCATACGGCACCTCCTCTGGTTGGTGGTTTTACGGTCGTGATGACCGGATAATCATCTTAACAGCTTGCTGAAAAACCCTTTTTGGGGGAAACTTGTTGAATCCGTCTTCGACGGGTTCAATCGGCTGAATTAACATTCTTATAACTCGCCTTATCACTTCGTGAGTCGGCGAGCCCCCGACCTGTAGAAAGGTTTCCCCCGACCCGTACATCTGAAAAAACTTTAAAACTTTTAGTTCCCGACAAAACCCCCCATTTTTTGGGGATTTTGTCAGGAAGAACTGATTTTTTTTATTAAAGTCCGAGTTGAGAGAAACTTGTCCGTGCGGACGGCAATTCGCTCAATGAATTGTCAGGAATAACGTCCTTTTTGCTTGAGGTACGTTAAACAATTGCGGTGCGCAGCACCAAAAAGGTTCTCTCAAAGAGTTTTTCCGCATCCTGTTAAATAATGTGCATAATTTATGCCACTAAATAGGGCCACGGCTAAGCCCTTGATCTGCCTGTTTAATCCTGGACAGGTTTTAATGGGGGATGCCGGGGATGTAAAGAAAATGAACGCGGCGGCTTTCGTTATTTTCCGAAAAACCTTAAAAATAGAGGAGTTATTGGATCGATAAACTGTCAAAAATTAATACGGTAAATTTATTAAGCTGGCTGGAAGGCCTAAAACCTCCACGCGAGCCCCGCGAAGTTCCACCCCGCGTTGGGCGGCTTTATCCCGGCGTTGGAGAAGTGGGTGAAAAAGACGCGGAAGTGCCCGAGGTTTACGGCCCCGGTGAGCTGGAAGTTGAGCCTCGAGCCGTTTAGCCTCGTCGTATTGGCGATGTACGCGCCGCCGAGGTCGAAGTCGACCGGGATATCGAAGAACCCGAGGACGTTGAAATCAAGCGTAACGGCCCCGTTCGTTCCGTCGCTCCCGTGCCACGCAAGGGCCTCCGTGCCGATATTGTACTTCCTCCAGTCGTACCTCAAGACCAGGGCGTTTGCGTTCGTGCTGTGCAAGAAGTCCCTCGCGGCCCCTATCGCCAGCTCGGCCCTCGACTCGGCCGGGTAGAAAGGCACGGCAAGCGTTATAGTCGATACCAGTAATGCAAGCGCGGCCCTTGACCACCGGATTTCAGTCTTCACTCGATAACGTCCTCCTTTGACCGGAATATTAAATTTAACCTTCCAATAATCTTATTTTAACAGAATTTCTGTTATCATCATTATACAGGTTTTTTTATTTTTATATATTTATAAACGGCAACTTCGCCCCGGTAAATGACATTTTGCAGGGTTTCTTCAAAAGGCCCCGTAAACGGCGTTCCACAGAAAGACATTGTCCCGTCAAGAGCTTAAAAAAGAAGCGGCCTCCTTCCGGGCCTTTCTGGCCCTGTCCGCCGCGTTCACGGCGGCGGTCTATATACCGGCGCTTACGAACGGCTTCGTCAACTGGGACGACCCGGACTACGTCTACGCGAACCCGTTCATCCGCGCGCTCGACCTCCGGTTCCTGAGGTACGCCTTCATCGGGCCAGCGGTGTCGAACTGGCACCCCCTTACCATCATATCC
>DAIDBB010000025.1 GCA_027310325.1 bacterium
TCGACGCACCCACCATCGTAATATGGTGCGGCACAGGCGACTACAGGCGGTGGCGCCCCCTGGGCGAAAAGGTAAGCGTCATAAGAAGGGAGCTAAAGTGCTCCCCGTGTTCGCGGAAAAACGGCTGCGAGACGATGGAATGCATGGACATAAGCGCATCCGATTGCATGAAGGCGCTCGCCTCAACCCTCTCTCCTAAATAACTTCCGGACCTCAAGCGAGCCGACTACCGCCAACATCGCAACCGCGACAAGCCCGAGCTCCGCGGGGCTTATCGGCTCAAGCCCCAGCCGGCGGCTCAGGAACGGCACGTACATCCCGGCCACGAGGGCCGAAACCGCGAAGGCCGCCCAGAGGTCGATGACCCAGTTTGTGAATACCCCCATTGAAATAAGCGGCGTCTCATCCGAGCGCGAGACGAACGCGAGGACTATGTGGCCGAATATCCAGGCGGAGAAGGCGAAGGTCTGCGCCTCCCTGAGGCCGAGGTCCCGGCTTCGGGCATAGAGGTAGACCCCGGTAACGGCCGCGAATAGCACAAACCCCTTGGTGAGGATGTCCCTTATTACCGCGTTACTTATGATGTTCTCCTTTGGATTGCGCGGGGGCCGTGTGTGGATGCCGGGCTCTGCGGGCTCCGCGACGAAGCCGCTTGAAGCGGCGAGGTCCATGAAAAGCTCAAGGAGTATGATCTGGATCGGCGCAAGCGGCATCGGTATGCCCAGGAGCACAGGCGCGAGGAATATGAGTACCAGGGCGGCCTTTACCGAGAGGTAGTATTTGATGCCCTTCCTCAGGTTGTCGAAGAATTTTCTCCCTTCGAAGACGCCCTCGGTTATCGTAACGTAGTTGTCGTCCGAGAGCACCACTTCCGCCGCCTCCCGCGCAACGTCCGTGCCCCTTATGCCCATGGCTATCCCTATGTCCGCGCCTTTTAGCGCCAGGGCGTCGTTTATGCCGTCGCCCGTTACCGCCACGACCTCGCCGTTTTGCTGCAGGGCCTTTACGATCCTGTATTTGTGCTCGGGGGTCGCCCTGGCGAAGACCGATTCTGTCTTTACGAGGTCCTGAAGCGCGCCGTCGGTCATGCCGTCGAGCTCGCTTCCCGTAATGACCCTGCCGGAGGGGATGCCGACCTCGCTTGCGATATAACCCGCCGTAAGCGGATGGTCGCCGGTAACCAATATCGTCCTTATCCCGGCCCTCGCGGTATCAAGGACGGTCGTCCTTACGCCGGGCCTCGGCGGGTCCTCGAAGCTTACGAGCCCGGCCAAAGTCATCCCATTTTCAAGGGCCTTGAAGTCGAGGTTGACATCGGTCGGCGAGAGCCTTTTATAAGCTACGGCTATGACCCTCCGTCCCATCGAGGTCTCCTTCGAAAGCGCCTCCCGGACGTCCGCGCCGGTCTCCGCGCAGAGGGCCAGCACATCTTCGGGCGCGCCGCTCGTAAGAAGCTCGTAATCCCCGTTATCCTCCCTTATGACGGCCCTTGTCTTTATCCCGTTGCCGAAGTTCCTCTGGCGTACCTCCCGGCCCCGCCCGGCCAATCCAAGCCCGGCGGCCCTTTTCTTAATCTCCTCCTCCATCGGCGTAAGCGAATAGAGGGAAAGCGACGAGAGGGCCTTGCCCAATACCGCCGCCGGGTCGTCGGGGTAGACGGAGGCTATCTTCATCCGGCTTTCGGTTATGGTGCCTGTCTTGTCAGTTACGATTACAGTTGCCGTCCCGAGCGTCTCCGCGGCCTTTAGCCTCTTTACGAGGAGGTTTTTCTTCGAAAGCGTATATGAGCCGAGCCCGAGGACCATCGTTATGACTATAGGGAGCTCCTCCGGGATGGTGGCGAAGGAAAGCGAGAGGCCCGTAAGTATCATTAGCCTTATGTTTTCACCGCGCATCACCCCCAGGGCCGCGATCAGGAGCGGAAAGAATACTCCTGGTAAACGAGCTTCCTCGCCAGCTGTTTCATCGCAAGCTGCAAGGCCGTCCTCGGCGGCCTTACCTCCTTAAGCTTGGAGGCGATACCGCCGAGCCGGGTTTTTCCGCCCGTGGAGTGGACCTCGGCCTCGCCTTCGCCGGATACGATTATCGTCCCGGCGTAGACTTCAGAGCCCGAGGGCTTGTCCACCGGAAAGGACTCCCCCGTAAGGGCCGATTCGTCGGCCTGGATGTTTATCGACTCGACGGCCTTTGCGTCCGCCGCCACCTTTGTCCCTGGCGTTAGTATCAGTACGTCGCCCGGTACGATATCCTCCGAGGCGGTCTCAATGACCCTGCCGTTTCTACGCACCCTCGTCTTCGGGGCGGCAATCTTTTCGAGGGAGGCTATCGCCTTCTTGGCCCTGAACTCGTTATATACCTCCGCGAGCACCAGTACGGCTATGACGGCGAAGATCGTCACCGCGTCCTCGACCTTGCCCCAGACGCTGTAGAAAAAGCCGACGACTATAAGGAGGAGTATCATCGGCTCGGTCACTTCGTGCCGGGCTATGCGGAAGAAACTTATCTTCCGGGGCCTGTATATGAGGTTCGGGCCAATTTCCTTTAGCCTCCTTGCCGCCTCATCAGAGGTAAGCCCCGGCCTTACGGGACTTCTTTCTACATCCCTTGCGCCAGCCACCGCCATTTACGCGCACCTCCTCAAAATCTACTTACATTTTATCAGAAGAACCCGCTTCTTTCCCGATGCCAATGTCTTCATCGCCCGAGGGGCCCCGTTGCCCCGAAAAAGGGCCTGCCGTACGTGAAAGGAAAGATGTACAAGGGCCTGTACCCCTTTGGAACAATCCGAAACCGGTTTCCCGCAATTCCCGGCTGGCCGTGTAACGTGCTAACGCGTCATCCAGGAGCGCGAGCGTACGGTTAGCAC